>NZ_JBFAPH010000031.1:0-30947 GCF_040675635.1 Streptomyces sp. NPDC049577 | reverse complement strand
GA
The DNA here is from genome assembly GCF_040675635.1 of Streptomyces sp. NPDC049577. Classification (NCBI taxonomy): domain Bacteria; kingdom Bacillati; phylum Actinomycetota; class Actinomycetes; order Kitasatosporales; family Streptomycetaceae; genus Streptomyces; species Streptomyces sp. NPDC049577. The sequence goes on along the minus strand of NZ_JBFAPH010000031.1, from coordinate 30,945 downwards.
GCAGAGCCCCAGCGCGGCGACCCGTCCGCCGGTGCGGACCAGCGAGGGCAGGTGCACCGCGCTGCCGAGCCCGAAGAGGGCGGCGGCGCCGAGGCGGACGTCGCCGGGGCCCGAACGGTCGTGCCGGAGCTGGTCGACAGCGAGCGGCCGGACCTGGTGCTGGTCAACGACGACGATCTGACCTACTGCAAGCTGCGCTTCGACGAGCGCTCGCTGGCGACCCTGCGCGAGCACCTCGGGGACATCACGGACCCCCTGGCCCGCGCGCTGTGCTGGTCCGCGCTGTGGAACCTCACGCGGGACGGACTGCTGCCGGCCCGTGAGTACCTGGCGATGGTCCGGCGCTTCGCGGGCGCCGAGAGCGACATCGGCGTGCTGCAGATGCTCCAGGCATGGGCCGACGCCGCGCTGACCCACTACACGGCCCCCGACGGGCGCGAGGAGGCCGGCCGGCTGCTGGCGGCCGCCGCGCTGGAGGAGCTGCGGCGGGCCGAGCCGGGCAGCGGGCACCAGCTGGCGTGGACCCGGTTCTTCGCCCAGCTCGCGGCCGACGAGGCCGAGCTGGCGCTGCTGCGCGGGCTGCTGGAGGGCACGGAGAAGATCGACGGGCTGGACGTCGACCAGGAGCTGCGCTGGGCGTTCCTCGCCACGCTGGCGTCCCGGGGCGCGGCGGACGAGGACGCGATCGCGGCCGAGCTGGCCCGGGACGACACCGCCTCCGGCCGGCGGCACCAGGTGCGCTGCCTGGCCGCCCGGCCGTCGGCCGAGGTCAAGGCGGGGGCGTGGGCGTCGGTCGTGGAGTCCGAGGAGCTGTCCAACGCGCTGGTCGAGGCGACCATCTCCGGTTTCGACCAGCCGGGGCAGCGCGAGCTGCTCGCGCCGTACGCGCCGCGCTACTTCGAGGTCGTCGAGCGGATCTGGCGGGAGCGGTCCATCGAGATCGCCATGTCCGTGGTGCGCGGGCTCTTCCCGGCGCTGCAGGACAGCCGGGAGACGCTGGAGGCGACGGACGCGTGGCTGGCCGGGCACGCCGACGCCGCCCCGGCGCTGCGGCGGCTGGTGCTGGAGGCGCGGGACGACCTGGCGCGGTCGCTGCGGGCCCAGGCCCGCGACGCGTCGGCCGTCTGAAGCGGCGGGAACCGGGCAGTGGCCCCGAGGACACGGTGACGCGTGAAGTCATTGCCTTCGGGGTACGTTGTCCGCAATTGTCGACGGGCCTGTAACAGCGGTTAGGGACCGCCCGGCGGGGTGGAACGGTCGAGTCATGAACCACGACACCCCGCTCTCGCCCCGGCCGCTGTACCACCTCTCCGACGTCCGTCACCGCGTTCTGACCGCACGTCAGCTCAGGGAGCACGGCGTGCCGGGCGCCACCGTCGCGGAGCGGTGCCGCCCGGGCGGTCCGTGGCAGCGGCTGGCGCCGGGCGTCTACCTGCTCCACCCCGGACCCGCCACCAGCGAGGAGCGGCTGCACGCCGCCCTGATGTACACCCTGCCGCGCACGGCCGTGCCGCCGCAGCGCCGGCCCTCGCCCCCGCGTGCCGCGGAACCGGCGTCCTACGGCGAGGCGATGATCACCGGGATGGCCGCGCTGGCCCTGCACCGCTTCACCTCCGTTCCCCCGCTGACGCGCCTGGAGCGGATCGACGTCCTGGTGCCGCGCGTGCGCCGGCTGCGCTCGGCCTCCTTCGTGCGGATCGTACGGGCGCACACCGTGCCGCGCCCGAGGCTGCTGACGGGCGTGCCCGTGGCCCCGCCGGCGCGGGCGGTGGCCGACGCCGTGGGGCAGCTGACGGAGGCCGCGACCGTGCGGCGGTTGCTGACGGAGGCCGTGCGGGGCGGGCACTGCGAGGCCGCGGCGGTGGTGCGGGAGCTGACGCGGGCGCGGCTGCTGGACCGGCCGCACGTGCGGGAGGCCGTGGACGCGCTGCTGGCGGAGGGCCGGGCCGTCGCCGAGGGCCGGCTCTACGCCATGGTGCGCGATCACGCGCTGCCCGCGCCGCTGTGGAACGTGGAGCTGCGGCTGCCCGGCGGTCCGACGCTGGGCGGCGTGGACGCCTACTGGCCGGACCACGCGGTGGCCCTGGAGATCGACGCGCGGGTGCCGCGGCAGGACGACGGCGCGGTGTCGGGCGAACAGTGCCGCAAACGCGAGCACTTGGAGCGGCTCGGCGTCACGGTCGTGCACGTGACGCCGAGGAAGCTGCGTGAGTCGGCGGAGCAGCAGGCGGCGGTGGTGCGCACCGCGCTGATGGCTTCCGCCGACCGCGAGCCGCCGGCGTATCTCGTCGTCCTGCCGCGCTGAGCGCCCCGCGCCCCGGGCGAAGCACGGCACTCCGTCTGCGGGCACATCGTGGCTTGTCGGCCACCGGCGGCCCGCAGCCGACGCCACCCCGGGGCGCTGCATGATCCGCCGGCAAGGCGCTAGCGCCGGGGCAGCAGGAGTTCGGTGTTGCGGTCGGTGGGGTCGCCGGCGAGGGTGTCGTCCTTGCCGGGCGCGTTGAAGGCCAGCTCGCGGTAGAGGGAGGCCAGCCCGGTCTGGGAGAGGTCGTGGAAGTCCGTCCGGTGGGGGGCGGCCGATTCGAGCAGGGTGGTGAACAGGGAGATCGTGCCGTCCTTGTTGTCCGTGATCTCGATGACGCGGGCCAGCTGGGGGTAGTCGACGTGCGAGGCGGTGGCGATCTCCCAGAAGGTGCCGCGCGGCCGGATGCGGTTGCGGTGGCTGTGGCCGTTGATCCAGGCCAGCACGTTGGAGTGCCGGTTGAGCAGGCCGATGACCTCGTCGCCGCCGTGCCGGCGGTCGTTCGGGCGGGAGGGGTCGGCGACGGTGTTGTTCATGCTCCAGCTCGGGTGGTGGCTGAAGATCAGCGCGTACTCGTCGCGGTGGGCCTTCAGCGTCTTGTCGAGCCAGTCGAGTTGGGCCGTGCCGAGCGAGCCCTGGTAGTGGCCGCCGGGGTCGGTGGAGTCGAGGCTGATGCCGATGACCCGCTCGGAGACGCGGAACGAGTAGTAGAGCTCGCCCGAGTCGAGGTTGGCGCGGGTGTAGCCGTGGCCGACCGGGCCGCGGCCGGCGTGCCGGGGGTCGAGGTGGGCGGCGACGTACTGGCGGGCGGTCAGCGGGACGCGGCGCGGGTCGGGGGTGACCTGGCGCATCTCCTTCTTGTGCGCCTTCAGCAGGGCCTCGATGCGCTTGCCCTTGGGGTCGGCGCCGTTGGCCTCGCCCTCCATGAGCCACTTGGCCTCGGCGGCGCCGATGGTCTGCAGCTTGCGGCCGCCGACGGCGGCGTCGGCGATGAAGGTGCCGTGCGCCGGGTAGCAGCCGCCGGAGAGCAGGTCGTGGTTGCCGAAGGTGGAGTACCAGGGGATGTTCAGGCCCGGGCTGGTGACCTGGCGGGTGACGGCCTTCAGATAGCCGTCGATGCGCGGGTAGCCGAGCGCCTTGTCCTGGTCGCGCAGGGAGCTCTCGGGGTGCCAGAAGAGCTTCAGCCCGCTGTTCTGGACGCCCTCGTAGTGGTGGGGGTCGCCGGTGTTGGGGTTCATCCTGCCGCCGCTCATGGCGGTCAGGAACCACTCGACCTCGATCTGGGCGTTCTCGTCGCCGTTGTCGCCGGTGGTGATGACGAACGACAGCGGGGTGCCGGTGGCCGGCCCCCGGCGCAGCTTGTTGACGCGCTCGACCAGGGAGACGACGCCGGGCAGGGTGAGCGCCTCGTGGGGGCGCCACGCGCCGGCGTCGCCGGCGCGGAAGAACTCGTAGCGCAGGGGGTGCTGGAAGTCGGTCAGGTGCAGATCGGTGAACTGCACGAAGGACGCCAGGGTGGTGCGCCGGTCCTCGCGGTGGCTCTGGGCCCCGGCCAGGTCGGAGCGGACGAGCCGGGGCCAGCCGGGGCCGTCGCCGAGGCGCCGGTAGCCGCCGCTGCCCCGCGGGGTGGCGACGGAGACGAGGGTGGTGCCCGCACCGCTGGGCGCGGCGGCGGCCACCGGCTCGGCCGGGGCGGCCTGTGGGGCCGCGTCCCCGGGAGTGGCGGCCGCCGCCCCGCCCGCGCCGCTGCCGGCCAGGCCCAGTCCGGTGGCCGTGGTGACGGCCCCCGCGGCGGCCAGGAACGTACGGCGGTCGAGGTGCGAGGCTGCGGTTCTGCGGGATCTGCGGTGCATGGCGGTCTCCCCGAGTGCGAACGCGAAGGCAGTCTGTCGTGCGGGCGGGCCGCTGGCCCGGTCAGTGAGGATCGTTGGCAGCGCGGATGACCTGGGCGTGAACATGACGGCAACGCCCGCCGCCGATCACCTCACATGGATCTTGGCTACTGCGAACTGACATACACCACTCGTCCCCGGGAGTGCTGACGCTCACTCAGCGTTCACCCGTCGGGGAACCGTGGGGACCGGCGTGGGGCACCTGGTGTAGTCCGTTTGTCCTACAGCCCGCGAGCTGCGCGAATAGCCGCGGCTGCGGCTGACCGCTTCATGGCCTCCGTCCTGCTTCATCCCGCGTGGCGCGTGGCGGGTTTACGCCATCCTTACGTTCCCGCTATGACAACTCTCCCCAAAACCGCGCCACTTCCATCAAAGTGATCGCTCATCCGGCTCCGATATCCGGACCTGCCGTTCGGCAGCCGTTCACTTCTTCCCATCAAGGATGTTCATGACCACCCCCGCATCCGAGAACACCGCGCCCGCCGACGGCGCGAGACGCGTGGCGCGAATAGCCGTCGCGGCCGGTCTGGTCGCCGCGCTGACCACCGCCGGCGCCGTGCCGGCCTTCGCCCACGACGACCCCTGGACCGTCGCCCCCGGCCAGGGACCCGCCAAGTCGGCCCCCGCCAAGCTCGGTTCGCAGGACGCCGCCCTGCTGGCCAAGGCCAAGTCCCGGGGCGACTCCACGGTCACCATGATGATCGCCACCGCTCCCGGCAGGACCGGCCAGGTCGAGAAGAAGCTGGACGGCATCGCCGGCGCCTCGGTGGGCCAGGCGTACGACAAGCTCGGCTACGTCCGGGCGACGGTGCCGACCGCCAAGGCCGACGCCGCCATCGCGGAGGCCGGCAAGCTCGACTCGGTGCACGGCATCGACCTCAAGCAGGAGATCAAGCTCCCCGACCCGACGCCCCGCGCCGACGGCGCCGAGGGCAGCGGGGCCGCGCAGCGGCTCGCCAAGGGCAGCACCTACCCGGGCCCGGGCAAGGACACCCCCGCGAAGAACCCCTACCAGCCGGCCTTCGAGACCGGCGCCGTCGACTTCGTCCAGGACCACCCCAAGGCCGACGGCCGGGGCGTGACCATCGGCATCCTCGACTCCGGCGTCGACCTCGGGCACCCGGCGCTGCAGAAGACCACCACCGGCGAGCGCAAGATCGTCGACTGGGTCACCGCGACCGACCCGATCACCGACCGGGACGGCACCTGGCTGCCGATGACGAAGTCGGTCTCCGGCCCCTCGTTCTCCTTCAACGGCCGCTCGTACACCACGCCCGGCCCCGGCACCTACCAGGTCGCCCTCTTCCGCGAGAGCGCCACCGCCGGCGGCGACATGAAGGGCGACCTCAACCGCGACGGCGACACCACCGACTCCTGGGCCGTGCTCTACGACGCCGCCAAGGGCACCGTCCGCGTCGACCTCGACGACGACGCGAACTTCGCCGACGACGAGGAGATGAAGCCGTACAAGGACGGCTTCCAGGTCGGGTACTTCGGCAAGGACAACCCCGCCACCGCCATCGCCGAGCGCATCCCCTTCACGGTGCAGATCCGCAAGGACGTGCCGATGGACCCGCTGGGCGGAAGCTGGGTCGGCAAGAAGAGCGACTTCGTCAGCATCGGCGTCATCGAGTCCGAGCACGGCACCCACGTCGCCGGCATCACCGCCGCCAACGGCCTCTTCGGCGGGAAGATGAACGGCGCCGCCCCCGGCGCGAAGATCGTCTCCTCGCGCGCCTGCACCTGGACCGGCGGCTGCACCAACGTCGCCCTCACCGAGGGCATGATCGACCTCGTGGTCAACCACGGCGTCGACATCGTCAACATGTCGATCGGCGGACTGCCCGAGCTCAACGACGGCAACAACGCCCGCTCCGAGCTCTACACCCGGCTGATCGACACCTACGGCGTCCAGCTGGTCATATCCGCCGGCAACAGCGGCCCCGGCGCCAACACCATCGGCGACCCGGGCCTGGCCGACAAGGTCCTCAGCGTCGGCGCCGCCGTCTCCCGGGAGACCTGGGCCGCCAACTACGGCTCCGAGGTCAAGACGCCCTACGCGATGATGCCCTTCTCCTCCCGCGGCCCGCGCGAGGACGGCGGCTTCGCCCCGGTCATCTCCGCCCCGGGCGCGTCGATCAACACCACGCCCACCTGGGAGCCCGGCGCCCCCGTCGCCGAGGCGGGCTACGACCTGCCGCCCGGCTACGGCATGCTCCAGGGCACTTCGATGGCCTCCCCGCAGGCCGCCGGCGCCTCCGCGCTGCTGATCTCGGCCGCCAAGCAGAAGCACATGAAGCTCACCCCGGCCGACCTGCGCACCGCGCTCACCTCGACGGCCAAGCGGATCAAGGGCTTCCAGGCCTACGAGCAGGGCACGGGTCTGATCGACATCGTGGAGGCCTGGGACGCGCTGCGCGAGGGCGCCACCGCCCATGACTACACCGTCGACGCGCCCGTCTCCACCGCGCTGTCCGACAAGCTCAAGACCCCCGGTCACGGCACCGGGATCTACGACCGCGAGGGCGGGCTGAAGCCGGGCGAGAGCCGGACCTACGACGTCACCGTCACCCGCACCACCGGCCCCGACAAGCCGGTCGCGCACGAGCTGACCTGGCGGAACAACGACGGCACCTTCCGGCTCGCCGGCGACGACGAGGTGAAGCTGCCGCTGAACAAGCCGGTCACCGTCAAGGTCAGGGCGAAGGCCAAGACCCCGGGTCTGCACAGCGCGATCCTCACCGTCGACGACGGCCGCACCGAGGGCATCGACAAGCAGATCATGACCAGCGTCGTGGTCGCCCAGCCGCTCGCCGAGCCGGCGTACGCGCTGAAGGAGACCGCCTCCGTGCAGCGCAACGCCACGCGCTCGTACTTCGTCTCGGTCCCGGCCGGCGCGAAGACCCTGGAGGTGGCCCTCGGCGGCCTGGCCGCCGGCAGCCAGACCCGCTTCATCGCCATCAACCCCTACGGCGTCCCGGTCGACCCGACCTCCACGCCGAACTGCTACCCGAACTACCCGAACCCGGCCAACACCTGCCGTCCGGACCTGCGGTCCTACGCCAACCCGCTGCCGGGCGTCTGGGAGATCGAGATCGAGGCGCGCCGCACCTCGCCGCTGCTCGACAACCCCTACACCCTGACGGCCACGGCCCTGGGCGTGTCCTTCTCCCCCGCCGTGCAGACCGTCGCCGAGGCCAAGGTCGGCACCCCGGCCCCGGTCACCTGGACCGCAACCAACGGCTTCGCGCCGATCGACGGCCGGCTCAAGGGCGGCGGCCTGGGCTCCTCCAAGGTCACCCGCCCGGTGATCAAGGAGGGCGAGAAGCAGACCACCACGGTCGTCCTCGGCGAGGGCGTCAGCCGGCTGGAGGCCAGGATCGGCGGCGCGGCCGACGCCAAGGCGGACCTCGACCTCACCGTCTACAAGGACGGCAAGGTCGTCGGCTCCTCGGCCGGCGGCAGCGCGAACGAGCTGGTCACCCTGGACAAGCCGGCGGCCGGCGAGTACACGATCGAGGTCGCGGGCTACGCGGTGCCGTCCGGCTCGACCGCCTACGACTACCGCGACGCGTACTTCGCGCCGTCGCTGGGTGAGATCAAGGTCGACGAGAAGCAGCCGGTCAAGCTCGCCGCCGGGCAGTCCGCGCAGGTCACGGCCCAGGTCGTGGTCGCGGGCGCGGCCCCGGAGGGCCGGGTCTTCTCCGGCGACGTGCAGCTGGTCGACGCGGCCGGCACGGTCGCGGGCAGCGGCAGCGTGAAGATCGAGAAGGTGCTGCCGTAACCCCGGCGCGGCATCCCCGGTGAGAACGGCGGGCGGGCGTCCCCTTCAGGGGGCGCCCGCCTTTCCCACTCTCCGGACAATGGATTGGACTTTGGGGGCGGGTCCTCCCGCATGATGGAACCGTTGAACCAGGTCGGCCGTCGTAGAACGTACGTGCCGTACGCCATGAGGGAGCGCCAGTGAGGGTCGGAATCGTCGGAGCCACCGGTCAGGTCGGCGGAGTCATGCGCAAGATCCTCGCCGAGCGGGAGTTCCCGGTGACGGAGCTGCGACTGTTCGCCTCGGCCCGCTCCGCCGGCACCACGCTGCCCTGGCAGGACGGCGAGATCACCGTCGAGGACGCGGCCACCGCCGACTACTCCGGCCTGGACATCGTGCTCTTCTCCGCCGGTGGCGCCACCTCCAGGGCGCTGGCCGAGAAGGTCGCCGGCCAGGGCGCCGTCGTGATCGACAACTCCTCGGCCTGGCGCCGCGACCCCGAGGTGCCGCTGGTCGTCTCCGAGGTCAACCCGCACGCGATCGCCAACCGCCCCAAGGGCATCATCGCCAACCCGAACTGCACGACCATGGCCGCCATGCCGGTGCTGAAGCCGCTGCACGAGGAGGCGGGGCTGACGGCGCTGATCGCCACCACCTACCAGGCCGTCTCCGGCTCCGGCCTGGCCGGCGTGGCCGAGCTCGACGGCCAGGTCCGCAAGGTCGTCGACCACGCGGCCGAGCTGACCCACGACGGCGAGGCCGTGGAGTTCCCCGAGCCCGGCGTCTACAAGCGCCCCATCGCCTTCAACGTGCTGCCGCTGGCCGGCGCGATCGTCGACGACGGCAGCCACGAGACGGACGAGGAGCAGAAGCTCCGCAACGAGTCCCGCAAGATCCTGGAGATCCCGGAGCTGAAGGTCTCCGGCACCTGTGTGCGCGTGCCGGTCTTCTCCGGCCACTCGCTCCAGGTCAACGCCCGCTTCGAGCGCCCCCTCGGCATCGAACGCGCGTACGAGCTGCTGAAGGACGCCCCGGGCGTCGAGCTCTCCGAGATCCCCACCCCGCTCCAGGCCGCCGGCAAGGACGTCTCCTACGTCGGCCGGATCCGCGTCGACGAGACCGCGGAGAACGGGCTCTCCTTCTTCCTCTCCGGCGACAACCTCCGCAAGGGCGCCGCGCTCAACGCCGTCCAGATCGCGGAGCTGGTCGCCGCGGAGCTGCGCGGCTGACGCCGGCCGGCGGCACACGCCACCGCGCGACGGGCCGGGCACCCTCGGGTGCCCGGCCCGTCGTGCGTCACACGCTCCTCAGCCGTCAGCGTACGGCCCGCCCAAGGCGGCCCCTACGTGCAAGGATGGCCGGAAAATCGCGATGTGAAGGAGATGCCCCGGTGCCCGGAACGAATCTGACCCGCGAAGAGGCGCAGCAGCGGGCTCGGCTGCTCAGCGTGGACGCGTACGAGATCGACCTCGATCTCTCGGGCGCGCAGGAGGGCGGGACGTACCGGTCCGTGACCACCGTGCGCTTCGAGTCCGACGCCGCGGGGGCGGAGACGTTCATCGACCTGGTCGCCCCGGCCGTGCACGAGGTCGTGCTCAACGGCACGGCGCTCGACCCCGCCGAGGTGTTCGCGGACAGCCGCATCGCCCTGCCCGGGCTGAAGGCCGGCCCGAACGAGCTGAAGGTCGTCGCCGACTGCGCCTACACCAACACGGGTGAGGGTCTGCACCGCTTCGTCGACCCGGTCGACCAGCAGGCCTACCTCTACACCCAGTTCGAGGTGCCGGACGCGCGGCGGGTGTTCGCCAACTTCGAGCAGCCCGACCTGAAGGCGACGTTCCGGTTCACCGTGAAGGCGCCCGAGGGCTGGACGGTGATCTCCAACTCGCCGACCCCCGAGCGCCCGGCGGACAACGTCTGGCGCTTCGAGCCGACGGCGCGCATCTCCACCTACATCACCGCGCTCGTCGCCGGCCCGTACCACGCCGTGCACAGCAGCTACGAGAAGGACGGCCGCAGCATCCCGCTGGGCATCTACTGCCGCCCCTCGCTCGCCGAGTTCCTGGACGCGGACGCCATCTTCGAGGTCACCCGGCAGGGCTTCGAGTGGTTCGAGGAGCGCTTCGACTACCCGTACCCCTTCCCCAAGTACGACCAGCTGTTCGTGCCCGAGTTCAACGCGGGCGCCATGGAGAACGCCGGCGCGGTGACCATCCGCGACCAGTACGTCTTCCGCTCGAAGGTGACGGACGCCGCGTACGAGACGCGCGCCGAGACCATCCTCCACGAGCTGGCCCACATGTGGTTCGGCGACCTGGTCACCATGGAGTGGTGGAACGACCTGTGGCTGAACGAGTCGTTCGCCACCTACACCTCCATCGCCTGCCAGGCCGCCGCCCCCGGCAGCCGCTGGCCGCACTCCTGGACCACCTTCGCCAACTCCATGAAGACGTGGGCCTACCGGCAGGACCAGCTGCCCTCCACCCACCCGATCATGGCGGAGATCCGCGACCTGGACGACGTCCTGGTCAACTTCGACGGCATCACCTACGCCAAGGGCGCGTCCGTCCTCAAGCAGCTCGTCGCCTACGTCGGCGAGGACGAGTTCTTCCGCGGCGTGCAGGCGTACTTCAAGGCCCACGCCTTCGGCAACACGCGGCTCGGCGACCTGCTGGGCGCGCTGGAGAAGACCAGCGGCCGCGACCTGAAGACCTGGTCGCGGAAGTGGCTGGAGACGGCCGGCATCAACATCCTGCGCCCGGAGGTCGCCACCGACGGGGACGGCACGATCACCTCCTTCGCCGTCCGCCAGGAGGCCCCGGCCCTGCCCGCCGGTGCCAAGGGCGAGCCGGTCCTCCGCCCGCACCGCATCGCGATCGGCCTGTACGACCTGAACGAGGCCGGCAAGCTGGTCCGCACCGACCGGATCGAGCTGGACGTCGACGGCGAGCTGACCGAGGTGCCGCAGCTGGCCGGCCGGGTCCGCCCGGCCGTCGTGCTGCTCAACGACGACGACCTCTCGTACGCCAAGGTGCGGCTCGACGAGGAGTCCCTGCGCGTCGTCACCGAGCACCTCGGCGACTTCGAGCAGTCCCTGCCGCGCGCCCTGTGCTGGGCCTCCGCCTGGGACATGACCCGCGACGGCGAGCTCGCCACCCGCGCCTACCTGGACCTGGTGCTCTCGGGCATCGCCAAGGAGTCCGACATCGGCGTCGTGCAGTCCCTGCACCGGCAGGTCAAGCTCGCCCTCGACCTGTACGCCGCGCCGGACTGGCGCGAGACGGGCCTGGCCAAGTGGACCGAGGCCGCCCGCGAGCACCTGCTGGCCGCCGAGCCGGGCAGCGACCACCAGCTGGCCTGGGCCCGCGCCTTCGCGGCCACCGCCCGTACCGACGAGCAGCTGGCCTTCCTGGCCGGGCTGCTGGAGGGCACCGAGAGCGTCGAGGGCCTGGCCATCGACACCGACCTGCGCTGGGACCTGCTCGGCCGCCTCGCCGCGACCGGCCGCGCCGACGACAAGGCCATCGCCGCCGAGCTGGAGCGGGACCGCACCTCGGCCGGCGAGCAGCACGCCGCGTGGGCGCGCGCCGCGCGGCCGACGGCCGAGGCGAAGGCCGAGGCGTGGGCGGCGGTCGTCGAGTCCGACAAGCTTCCGAACGCCGTGCAGGAGTCCGTCATCAGCGGCTTCCAGCAGGCCGACCAGCGCGAGCTGCTCGCGCCCTACGCCGCGAAGTACTTCGCGGCCGTCAAGGAGGCGTGGGACGAGCGCAGCCACGAGATGGCCCAGCAGATCGCCGTCGGCCTCTTCCCGGCGCTCCACATCTCGCAGGAGACGCTGGACGCGACGGACGCGTGGCTGGCCTCCGCCGAGCCGAACGCCGCGCTGCGGCGCCTGGTGACCGAGTGCCGCGCGGGCGTGGAGCGCGCGCTCAAGGCACAGGCGGCCGATTCGGCCGCGGCCTGACCGAGCACACAGTGAAGGGAGCCCCGGGCCTGTCAGGCCCGGGGCTCCCTTCACTGTGTGCGGGCGCCTACGCCGCCCCCGCCCTCGCCGCACGGCGGGCGAGCAACGCCGCGCGGCGCTCGTCGAACTTCAGGGCCTGGCCGTCGAGGCCCTCCAGGAACCGGCCCAGCTCCTCCTGGGCGCGCAGGCCCTCGGGGCCGAGGCCGCCGATCTCCAGGACCTTCAGGAAGCGCAGGACGGGCTGGAGCACGTCGTCGTGGTGGATGCGCAGGTTGTAGACGCCGCCGATGGCGATCTGCGCGGCCGCCCGCTCGAAGCCGGGGATGCCGTGGCCGGGCATCCGGAAGTTCACGACGACGTCCCGCACGGCGCTCATGGTCTGGTCCGGGGCCAGCTCGAAGGCCCGCTTGAGCAGGTTCCGGTAGAAGACCATGTGCAGGTTCTCGTCGGTGGCGATCCGGGCGAGCATGCGGTCGCAGACCGGGTCGCCGGAGTGGTGCCCGGTGTTCCGGTGCGATACGCGGGTGGCCAGCTCCTGGAAGGCGACATAGGCCACGGAGTGCAGCATGCTGTGCCGGTTGTCGGACTCGAAGCCCTCGCTCATGTGCTGCATCCGGAAGCGCTCCAGCTCCACCGGGTCGACGGCCCGCGAGGTCAGCAGGTAGTCCCGCATGACGATGCCGTGCCGGCCCTCCTCGGCGGTCCAGCGGTGCACCCAGGTGCCCCAGGCGCCGTCACGGCCGAAGAGCGTGGCGATCTCGTGGTGGTAGCTCGGCAGATTGTCCTCGGTCAGCAGATTGACCACGAGCGCGATGCGCCCGACCTCGGAGACCTTGGACTGTTCCGGGGCCCAGGCCTCGCCGCCCATGACGCCGTCGAAGTTCCGCCCGTCGCTCCAGGGCACGTACTCGTGCGGCATCCACTCCTTGGCGACCTTCAGATGGCGGTTGAGCTCCGTCTCGACGGCCTCTTCCAGGGCGTACAGGAGCCGGGTGTCGCTCCAGGCGGCGGAGCGGGAGGGGGCGAGGGTCACAAACGGCTCCAGGGGGATCGCGGCGCGGTGGACTACGGCTGTCCACTTACGGGCCCGTAGGTTACGACACCGTAGGTTAAGGGCGCCGTAAACGCCAAAAAGCCCGGCGCCCCGGTCCGTGGAGGACCGGGGCGCCGGGCGGAAGCCTGGTGCCGGCGGGTTAGCGCGCCGAGCGGGGGTAGTGGGTGTCGCGGGTGTGCACGTTGTCGCTGTGGCGGGCCATGACCATGACCAGGCCGGCGATGACGAGGAAGAGGACGATCGGCGCGGCGACATAGAGGCCGAGCGTGTTGAGCACGCTGAGGCCCGGGCCCGGGTCGTCGCCGTCGTCGCGGGTGAGCGCGAACGCGGGGGACGACATCAGCAGCATCAGCACCGTGCCGGCGGACACGGCCCCGGCGCGCATGGCGTTCTTATTCTTGTTGCTCACGAGCTCAACGTATCCGACGTGTGTGCGGGGCGCGCGCCCGGGGTGGGCTATCGGGTCATCGGTGGGCGCCCGGGTCCGGCCGGGGCGCGCAGGACGTCCATCAGGGCGTGCAGCCGCGGCGAGGAGGCCAGGTCCTCCAGGGCCAGCGGGCGGCCGGCGGCGTCGGAGACGGGCAGCCGCCAGTTCGGGTACTGGTCCCAGGTGCCGGGGAGGTTCTGCGGGCGGCGGTCGCCCACCGCGTCCGGCAGCCAGACGCCGATCATGCGGGCGGGGGTGCGCAGCAGGAAGCGGTGCACGGCCTTGACGGCGCCCTCCTCGTCGCCGGGCCCCTCCGGCAGCAGGCCCAGGCGGCGGAAGAGGGCGAGCCACTCCGCGAGGTCCGCGGCGTCCTCGCGCTGCTCGACGGCGAGCGGGCGGGTGAGCAGGCCGAGCCGGTGCCGCAGTTCGACGTGGTCGCCGGTGAGCCGGGCGGCGGTGCTGGGCAGGTCGTGGGTGGTGGCGGTGGCCAGGCAGCCGGGGCGCCAGCGCTCGGGCGCGAGCGGCTCCGGGCGGCGCGCGCCGCGCGCGTAGTCGCGCTCGAACCACAGCACCGAGGTGCCGAGCACCCCGCGCTCCGCCAGCGCCTCGCGCACCCCCGGCTCGACCGTGCCGAGGTCCTCGCCGACGACGGCGGCACCCGCGCGGTGGGCTTCCAGGGCGAGGACGGCGAGCATGGCCTCCGCGTCGTAGCGCACGTACGTGCCCTGCGCGGGCTCGCGGCCCTGCGGCACCCACCACAGCCGGAACAGGCCCATCACATGGTCGATGCGCAGGGCGCCCGCGTGCCGCAGCAGGGCGCGCAGCAGCTCGCGGTAGGGGGCGTAGCCGGTGGCGCGCAGGGCGTCGGGGCGCCAGGGCGGCAGGCCCCAGTCCTGGCCGAGCGAGTTGAAGGCGTCGGGCGGGGCGCCGACGGACATGCCGGCGGCGAGGGCGTCCTGCTGGGCCCAGGCGTCGGCGCCGGACGGGTGGACGCCGACGGCCAGGTCGTGGACGAGCCCGACCCGCATCCCGGCCTGGCGGGCGGCCCGCTGGGCGCCGGCGAGCTGGCGGTCGGTGAGCCAGGCGAGCCAGCAGTGGAAGTCGACGCGGTCCAGCAGCTCGCCGCGGGCCCGGGCGGTGCGGGCCGAGCGGGGGTCCTTGAGCGCGCCGGGCCAGGAGCGCCAGTCGGGGCCGTGCACCTCGGCGAGGGCGCACCAGGTCGCGTGGTCGTCGAGGGCCTGGCCGCGCTCGGCGAGGAAGTCGCAGTAGGCGGCGCGCCGTCCGGGCCCCATGGGCACGGCGCGGACGAGTTCGAGGGCGCGCAGCTTCAGGGCGCGGACGGCGTCCCGGTCGATGAGCGCGTCACCGCCCAGCACGCCCGCGCGCAGGGCGTCGGCCTCGGCCAGCAGCCCGTCGGCGGCGGCCCGCTGGGCGCCGGTGAGATGGGCGAACTCGGGGACGGCGGTGACGCGCAGATGGACGGGGTCGGGGAAGCGGCGGGAGGAGGGGCGGTAGGGCGAGGGGTCGGTGGGCGCCCCGCCAGCCGGCGGTACGGCCGCGTGCAGGGGGTTGACCTGGACGAAGTCGCAGCCGAAGGCGCGCCCCGACCAGGCGGCCAGCTCGGCGAGGTCGCCGAGGTCGCCCATGCCCCAGGAGCGGGCGGACAGCAGGGAGTAGAGCTGGACGAGGAAGCCGTGGCAGCGCTCGGGCGGTGCGGGCAGCCGGCGCGGGGCGACGATCAGGGGCGCGCTCGCGGTCCGGCCGTCGGGGGCCGCGGCCCGCAGGAGGTGGTGGCCGAGCGGGAGGGGGTCCTCGAACCGGTCGAGGCGTGCGCCGTCCTCGGTCTCGATCCGCAGCACCGTGCCCTCGGGCAGGTCCGGTACGTCCGGGCGGGCGTCGCCCTCGCGCGCCACGACGGCGGGCGGCAGCAGCCGGCCCCGCTCGGCCTGTTCCCGGGCCGCGAGGGCGTCGCGGACGGCGCGGGGCGTGGAGGCGTCGACGCCGAGCGCGGCGAGGACGGCGACGACGGTGTCCTCGGGGACCCGCACCGTGCGGCCGGGCGAGGGCTCGTAGGAGGTGGCGACTCCGTGCAGTGCGGCGAGACGCGCTCTGTCCATGCGGAACTCCGTGGTGACCGGGGCCGTCGGAACCGTCCGCAGGTCACATTACGTTCCCCCATGTCGATTTGACGGCCCTTTGGTGGACTTCTCGCCGTCGCTTGCCCGCCCTTTGCCGTCGAAGCGATGGGCATTACCGGCAGTTCGGGCAGCTGCGTTGACACGTCCATCGCTTGCTGATGGGCTCGTCGCTCCACGGGCCGGACCCGTGACGGCACACTAGGGGCGAGGAGAAGGCGGTGCGGTTCCCGGGCAGCGACCACGACGGCGGCGACCGGCGCGGCGGCGAGGCCGGCGACGACGGGCGGCTGCCGGGCCGGACGGTCGGCACCGGCAGGCTGGGGGGACCCCGCCGCCGGGCCGGGGTGACGGTACTGGCCGCGGCCCTGCTCGGCGGGCTGCTGGGCGGTGTGCCGGACGCCGTGGCCGAACCCCTCCCGGGGGACGCGGCGGCCGCCGCGGGCACCCCCGACCAGGAGAGCGCGGGCGGCCTGCCCCCGGTGTGGCCGCGCCCGCAGTCGGCGCGCGCCCAGGGCGCGTACGCCCGGATCGGCACCGAGGTCACCCTCATGTCGGAGCCCGGCACCGACCCGGCCACCCTGGACGCCCTCCGCGAACTGCTGCGGGGCCTCGGGGCGCGCACGGTCGTGGACGCCCAGCCGGGCGGCACGCCGCCGCCGCAGGGGCTGATCGTCCACGCGGGCGGGCAGTCCGCGGAGAAGGCCCTGCGCGCCCTCGGCGCGCCGGCCGCCGGTGACCTGCCGGCCGGCGGCTACCGGCTGGCCACCGGGCAGCTGGACGGCAGACCGGCGGCGGCCCTGTCCGGCGCGGACCCGGACGGGCTGTTCCACGCGGCGCAGACGCTGCGGCAGCTGGCCGTCGAGCGGGACGGCGGCCACGCCTTCGCGGGCGCGGTGATCCGTGACTGGCCGGGCACGGCCGTGCGCGGGCTGACCGAGGGCTTCTACGGCCAGCCGTGGTCCCAGGCGCAGCGCCTGGACCAGCTGGACTTCATGGGCCGCACCAAGCTGAACCGCTATCTCCACGCCCCCGGCGACGACCCCTACCGCCTGGCCCGCTGGCGCGACCCGTACCCGGCCGACCAGCGGGCGGCGTTCCGCGAGCTGGCGGAGCGGGCCCGCCGCAACCATGTGACGCTGGGCTGGGCGGTCTCCCCGGGGCAGGCCATGTGCTTCTCCTCCGGTGCGGACCTGCGGGCGCTCAAGCGGAAGGTCGACGCCATGTGGGCGCTGGGCTTCCGCGCCTTCCAGCTCCAGTTCCAGGACGTCAGCTACAGCGAGTGGCACTGCGACGCGGACGCGGACGCCTTCGGGTCCGGCCCGAAGGCCGCGGCGAAGGCCCAGGCCAAGGTCGCGGGCGCGCTCGCCGCGCACCTGGCCGCCAAGGGCAAGGAGGCCGCGCCGCTGTCCCTGCTGCCCACCGAGTACTTCCAGGACGGCCGCACGGCCTTCCGCCGCGCGCTGGCCGAACAGCTCGACCCGCGCGTACAGGTCGCCTGGACGGGCGTGGGCGTGGTGCCCAAGACCATCACCGGCCGCGAACTGGCCGACGCGCGGACCGCGTTCGGGCACTCGCTGGTCACCATGGACAACTACCCGGTCAACGACTTCGCGCAGGACCGTATCTTCCTGGGCCCGTACTCCGGCCGGGAGCCGGCCGTGGCGACCGGCTCGGCGGCGCTGCTGGCCAACGCCTCGGCACAGCCGACCGCGTCCCGCATCCCGCTGTTCACCACCGCCGACTACGCCTGGAACCCGAAGGGCTACCGGCCCGAGGAGTCCTGGAAGGCGGCCGTCGACGACCTCGCCGGCGGCGACCCCGGCGCCCGCGAGGCGCTGCGCGCGCTGGCCGGCAACGACGCGTCGTCCATGCTGGGCGGCGAGGAGTCCGCCTATCTGCGCCCCCTGCTGGACGAGTTCTGGGCCGCCCTGTCGGGCACGGACGCGGACCGGATCGCCGCCGCGGCGGACCGGCTGCGCGCCGCCTTCACCACGATGGCGCAGGCCGGCGGGCGTCTGGAGCGGCCCTTCGGCGGCGAGATCGGGCCGTGGCTGGCGGCGCTGACCCACTACGGCGAGGCGGGCGTCAAGGCCGTGGACATGCTCACCGCCCAGGTACGCGGCGACGGCGCCGCGGCCTGGCGGGCCCAGCTCGACGTACAGCGGCTGCGCGAGAAGATCACGGCCGGCCGGGCCACGGTGGGCAACGGCGTGCTGGACCCCTTCCTCCAGCAGGCCCTGGCCCGGGCCAACGGCTGGACCGGCGCCGACCGGCCGCTGCGCACCGCCGGGCGGGCCACCGACGGCGACCCGGCCACCGCCGTGACCCCGCGGGCCGGCAGCCCGCTGACCGTGAAGGTGCCCGCGGCGCATCCGCTGACCGCCGTCACCGTGCTGGCCGCGCCCGCGCCCGGGACGCGCGGCACGGTCGAGGCGCACGACCCCGCGACCGGCTGGCAGCCGCTCGGGCCGCTGTCCGACAGCGGCTGGACGCAGCTGCCGGGCAAGGGCATGCGGACCGACGGCCTGCGCATCGTCTGGGACCAGGGGGCCACCCCGCCGGCCGTGCACGAGGTCAGCCCCTGGTTCGCCGACACGCCCACGGCCGACGTCCAGCTGCCCGGCGACGGTGTGGAGGCCGAGACCGGCGGCCGGCCGGCCGTGCTGGAGGCCCGCGTGATCAACCAGAAGCCGGAGACGGTACGGGAGCGGCTGACCGTCCGGGCGCCGCAGGGTGTCCAGGTCAAGGCGCCCGCCGAGGTGACCGTGCCGCGCGCCGGCGTGACGACGGTCCCCGTCGAGCTGACGGTGCCGTCCGGGTTCGGGCCGCGCGAGTTCCCGGTGGCCGTGCGGCTGGGAAGCGTCGAGCGGACCGTGACGGTCCGCACGGTCCCGCCCACGGGCGGCCCGGACCTCGCCCGCGACGCGCGGGCGTCCTGGTCGGACGACGACGGCTGGTGGCAGATGGAGCTGGCCCGCCCGGCACGGCTGGGTCTGCTGGTGCTGCACTGGCGCGAGAACCGTCCCGGCCGCTACCGGGTGCAGGTCTCGGCGGACGGGCGCACATGGCGCGACGCGGCGACCGTCGCCGAGAGCAGGGCCGGCGACGAGAGCGTCCGCATGGATGCGCCGGGCACACGCTTCGTCCGCGTCCAGGGCGACCGCAGCTTCATGCCGCGGTCGGCGGAGGCGTACGCGGCGCGGTGAGGAGGCGCCCACCGGGGGCCGGGCCCCCGGTGGGCGCCCTCAGGCCGAGATGCCGTCGATCCTGGCCATGGCGTCCTCCGCGCCGTACGCCTCGAGGTACGGCAGCCACCGCGGATCCCGGTGCCCCGTGCCGATGATCCGCCAGGCCAGCCCCGTCGGCGGGGCGGGCTGGTGACGGAGGCGCCAGCCGAGCTCGGAGACGTGCCGGTCGGCCTTGACGTGGTTGCAGCGGCGGCAGGCCGCCACCACGTTCTCCCAGGCGTGCTGGCCGCCGCGGCTGCGCGGGACGACGTGATCGACGCTGGTTGCGACGCCACCGCAGTACGCGCAGCGCCCGCCGTCACGGGCGAAGAGCGCTCGGCGGGTGAGCGGGACGGGCCCCCGAAAGGGGATCCGCACGAAGCGCTTCAGCCGGACGACGCTGGGTGCGGGGATGGTGCAGGACGCGCTGTGCAGATAGGCGCCGGAGTCCTCGAGGCTGACGGCCTTCTCATTGAGGACGAGTATGAGCGCGCGGCGGAGCGGTACGACGCCGAGCGGCTCGTACGACGCGTTGAGGACCAGGACATGCGGCACGGGTGCCTCCTTGTACGCCGGCGGCGCGTGGCTCGCGCCGGGACGATCTCCTGCAAGTGTCCCCTGGCCCCTGGTCGGAGCGCCACCATGACCGGGTAACGGGTCTCAGGTGTTTTGGCGCACACCTCGGCCATCTCCGCGCAAGACCCGTCCCACTTCGAACACGACTGCGGGTCCCGGGGGCTGCCCCGTTAGTGTGGTAAGCCTGCCCGCGCCGCTCCCC
This sequence comes from Streptomyces sp. NPDC049577, assembly GCF_040675635.1. Lineage (NCBI taxonomy): Bacteria > Bacillati > Actinomycetota > Actinomycetes > Kitasatosporales > Streptomycetaceae > Streptomyces > Streptomyces sp. NPDC049577. The sequence goes on along the minus strand of NZ_JBFAPH010000031.1, from coordinate 11,400 downwards.
GCCGCGGGTCCTGTGTGTCCCCACGGAGGAATTCCTGCTGTGTTCCGGTCCGTCGTCCTCGCCGCAGAAGATCCGACGCCCCGGCCTCCCTCGTCCCTCGACGAGGCGCAACGGACGGCGAACGACGCCGCCGGCTGGGTCGAGGCGAACTGGTCCGTCTGGCTCGGCAACAGCCTGCGGATCATCCTGATCGTCGTCATCGCCGTCGTGATGCGCTCGCTGATCCGGCGGGCCATCACCAAGCTGATAGCCCGGATGAACCGCACCGCGCAGGCCGTGGACGGCACCGCGCTGGGCGGCCTGCTCGTCAACGCCGAGCGCCGGCGGCAGCGCTCCGAGGCCATCGGCTCGGTGCTGCGCAGCGTCGCCTCGTTCCTGATCATGGGCACGGCGGCGCTGACGGTGCTCTCGGTACTCAAGATCAACCTGGCTCCGCTGCTGGCCAGCGCCGGTGTGGCCGGTGTCGCGATCGGTTTCGGCGCGCGCAATCTGGTCACCGACTTCCTGTCCGGCGTCTTCATGATCCTGGAGGACCAGTACGGCGTCGGCGACACGATCGACGCCGGGGTCGCCTCCGGCGAGGTGATCGAGGTCGGGCTGCGGGTGACGAAGCTGCGCGGCAGCGACGGCGAGATCTGGTACGTGCGCAACGGCGAGGTCAAGCGGATCGGCAACCTCAGCCAGGGCTGGGCGACGGCGGGCGTCGACGTCCAGGTCCGGTCCGACGAGGACCTGGACCGGGTCCGGGACGTCATCGCCCGGACCGGCGAGGAGATGCAGAAGGAAGAGCCGTGGAACGAGCGGCTGTGGGAGCCGGTCGAGGTCCTCGGCCTGAACGCGATCTACCTCGACTCGGTCGTCATCCGGGTGTCGGCCAAGACCGTGCCGGGCAAGGCGCTCGGCGTGGAGCGCGAGCTGCGCTGGCGGATCAAGCGGGCGCTGGACGCGGAGGGCATCAGCATCGTGGGCCGGCCGCAGGAGCCGGAGCTGGAGACCCGGGCGGCCCCGGACCCGACGGCGACGGTCGCCCCGCCGTCGGTCCTGGCGAACCCGGCCTCCCCGCAGGCCAAGGCGACGGAGCCGATACCGGCGGCTCCGCCGGGGGCGGCGCTGGGCAAGCCGTAGCCGCCGGCGGTCGGGGCCGGTGCCTCGCCGGCGACGACCGCGCAGGCCGCCGGACCCTCATGGCTCGAACCGGGCCGCCGACCCGGGAAAGGCCCGCCGGCAAGGCGGAGGGCTCCCTCGCCGCCGATGTGGCGAGGGAGCCCTCCCGGTTTTCAGGCCTCCTGGAGGACGCGGTCCAGGAAGTCGTCGACGTTGCCCCGCATGCGGTCCAGCCGCTCCTCCAGCGACAGCGACTCCTTGTACCGCATGGACATCAGGGGCACCTTCCGGCCCCGCACGTACAGGGGGCAGGCCAGGTCCGCGCACATGTAGGCGCCGACCGTGTTGCCCTCGCGGCCGGAGGCGCCGACGCGGCGGGCGGCCAGCAGGGAGACGCCGGAGCCGGGGTGGCCCGTCATGCACAGCGAGCACATGGTGGTCTTGGTGAAGCTGCGGGGGCCGCCCTGCGGCACACGCAGCGTGACGCCGACGAGCTCGCCGGCCCGCTCGGCCACGAGGTAGCCGCGGTCCGGGGCGCCCGGGTCGCGCCAGCCCAGGAAGTCCAGGTCCGCCCAGGGCAGCTCGTCCAGCCCCCGGGGAAGACTGATCCTGCGCGCCTCACCCTTCGAGCAGTTGACGAAGGAGGCGCGTATGGCGGATTCGCCGAGTGGTTCCATGCAGCGGAAACTAACAGCGGACCGGCGGGGGCGTCGCGCGATTTTTCCTTGCATATGCGCACCTCAGAACGCACCCGAGCGCCGGTCCAGACCTATTGACGCCGCCCTGACGTGGGCATACCGTCCTCCCACAGGGAATTGGAAGGTTTCCTAACAGACTTCGGGAGGGTGGTGCCGCCATGGCCGGGATCCCCGGGACGCCACGGGTGCTGCGGGCCATGAACGACCGCGCCGCCCTGGAACTGCTCATCGTCCACGGCCCCCTCACCCGCACCCGGATCGGCGAGCTCACCGGGCTCTCCAAACCCACCGCCTCCCAGCTGCTGGCCCGGCTGGAGACCGCCGGGCTCGTGCGCCGGACCGGCAGCGTCACCGGCCGGCCCGGGCCCAGCGCCCAGCTGTACGAGGTGGACCCGGGCATCGCCCACGTGGCCGCGCTCGCCGTCGACGAGAGCGGGATCTCCGCGGCCGTCGCGGACATCACCGGCACGGTCGTCGGCGAACACCGCGTCGTGACGGCCGCCGCGGGGCCCGGCCGCGACCGGACCGCCGCGCTGGTCGCCGAGGCCGTCGACGGCGCCCTGGCCGCCGCCGGGCTCGGCCGCACCGCCCTGCACCGCACCGTCATCGGCACGCCCGGCGCCCTCGACCCGCGCACCGGCCGGCTGCGGTACGCCGCGCACCTGCCCGGCTGGCATTCGCGCGCCCTGCGCGACGAGCTGGCCGAGGCGGTCGGCACTCCCCTGGTCATCGAGAACGACGTCAACCTCGCCGCCGTGGCCGAACGGCACGGCGGCGCGGCCCGGGACACCGACGACTACGTGCTCTTCTGGGCCGACGAGGGCGTCGGCGCCGCCATCGTGCTCGGCGGGCGGCCGCTGCGCGGCGCGACCAGTGGCGCGGGCGAGATCGGCTACATGCCGCTGCCCGGCGCGCCCCTGGCGCGCGGCGGCCAGGCGGACGCGGCCCGGCCGGACGCCGGCGGCGGCTTCCAGATGCTCGTCGGCTCCCCGGCCGTGGTGGAGCTGGCCCGCCGGCACGGCATCGACGCCGCCACGGCGACCGGGGCGCTGGCCGCGGCGGCCGCCACCCCCGGCGCGGGCGACGCGGTCCTCGGCGAGCTGGCGGCGCGCATGGCCACCGGGCTGGCGGCGGTCGTCGCGGTCGTCGACCCGGGGCTCGTGGTGCTCTCCGGCGAGGTCTGCCGCGCGGGCGGCGAGCGGCTGCGCGAGCTGGTCGAGGCGGAGCTGACCGGACTGGCGCTGCCCAGGCCGCTGCTGCGGCTCGGCACGGTCGAGGGCTCGCCGATCCTGCTCGGCGCGCTGCGGACCGCGCTCGACGACGTCAGGGACGCCGTCTTCGACACCACCTGACCCCGCGGCCGCGCACCGGCCCCGCACCCGGCCCGAACGCCTCCTGCCCGCCGACCGCACGGAAGCCGACCGCACGGAAGAAGGTCCCGCCATGCCGCGCACGCGCCGTCGCCGCCGCCCCCTGCTGTCGCTCGCCGTCGCCGGGCTGCTCCCGCTGTCGGCCCTGGCCGGCTGCGCCAACCCCGGGCACGGCAGCGCGGACGACGACCCCACCCGGCCGGTCACGCTGCGCCTCTGGCACGGCTGGTCGGAGAAGAACGAGGTCAAGGCGGTCGACGAGGCCATCGCCCGGTTCGAGCGGCGGCACCCGAACATCACGGTGAAGTCCACCGGGAACGTCACCGACGCCACCGTCAACCAGGCACTGCGGGCCGGCGGCGACGAGGCCCCCGACGTGGTGTCGTCCTTCACCACCAACAACGTGGGCCAGTACTGCTCCTCCGGCATGTGGGTCGACCTCGATCCGTTCCTGCGGAGATCCGGCCTGGACAAGGACGCGGTCTTCCCGCGGACCCTGCTGGACTACTCCGCGTACCGGGGCACCCAGTGCGCGCTGCCGCTGCTCGCCGACGCCTACGGGCTGTACTACGACAAGGACGCCTTCGAGAGGGCCGGCATCACCCGGCCGCCGCGCACCATGTCGGAATTCCGGGACGCGGCCGTCAGGCTCACCGAACGCGGACCGGACGGCTCCTACCGGCGGGTGGGGTTCATGCCGGACTTCCGGCTCTACCAGAACAGCCCCGACCGGTTCTTCGGCCAGTGGAACCCGCGCTACTTCGACGACGCGGGAAAGTCCCGGCTGGCCCGGGAGCCCGCGGCCCGGGAGTTCTTCGCCACCCAGCGGGAACTCATCGACGCACAGGGCGGATACGGGCCGCTGGAGACCTTCCGCACCACCTTCGGCGACGAGATGTCCTCGCAGAACGCCTTTCTCACCGGAAAGCTCGCGATGCACCTGGACGGGGAATGGCGCGGACTGATGCTCGACAAGGCGAAACCCTCCTTCCGCTGGGGCACGGCCCCGCTGCCCGTCCCCGACGACCGGCCGGAGACCTACGGGCGGGGTTATCTCACGGGCACGGTCGTGGGCGTCGCGCACAGCAGCAGACACCAGAACGCCGCCTGGGAACTGGTGAAGTTCCTGACCACCGACACCGACCAGGTCGTGGCCTTCGCCAACGCCCTCCACAATGTGCCCTCGACCAAGGCCGCGCTCGCCTCGCCCCGGCTGGGCGCCGACCCGGGATTCCGTACCTTCCTCGACATCGCACGGAACCCCCACAGCGCCGGAATGCCACCGTCCGTCAACGGCGGCCAGTACATCACCGCGCTCCAGGACTTCGCGTACGAGGTGGAGGCGGGAAAGGTCCCCGATCTCGGCCGGGGGCTGCGCGCGCTCGACCGGCAGATAGACGACGACAACCTCCAGTCCGAGAACTGACGGAGCCCGCCATGGCCACCACCGCCCCGCCCGCCGCATTACGCCCGGACCGGCAGCGCACGCGCGTACGGCCGCGCGGGCGCGAACGGCTGCGCGTCCTCGGATTCCTCTCCCCCTGGCTGGTGGGATTCTCCGTCTTCTTCGGCTATCCGCTCGTCGCCACCGTCTATTTCTCGTTCATGCACTACAACCAGATCCGGTCACCGAGTTTCGTGGGCCTGCGGAACTGGGAGTACGTACTGACCCGGATGCCGCTCTTCTGGCCGGCCCTGGAGAACACGCTGTGGCTGGTGGTGGTCATGGTGGCCCTGCGGGTGGCCTTCGGCATCGGCATCGGGCTGCTGGTGACCCGGATCAAGACCGGGGCGGGGTTCTTCCGGACGGCCTTCTACCTGCCGTACCTGGCTCCCCCGGTGGCCGCGACCGTCGCCTTCGTCTTCCTCCTCAATCCCGGCACCGGCCCGGTGAACGAGATCCTTTCGGCGATCGGCCTTCCGGCCCCGCACTGGTTCAACGACCCCGCCTGGGCCAAGCCCTCGCTGGTGCTGCTCTCGCTGTGGGGCATCGGCGATCTGATGGTCGTCTTCACGGCCGCGCTGCTGGACGTGCCCCGCGAGCTGTACGAGGCGGCGGAGCTGGACGGGGCCGGACCGCTGGCGCGGTTCCGCTACGTGACCTGGCCGTCGATCACACCGATCGTGCTGTTCGCGGTGGTGACCGGGGTCGTGCAGACCATGCAGTTCTACACACAGGCGCTGGTCGCCGGGAAACTCGCCTCGGGCGTCAGCGTGGGGCCGGGATCGGTGATCCAGCCGGGGTACCCGGAGCATTCCACGCTCACCGTGCCCCAGCTGATCTATTCGCTCGGTTTCGAGAACTTCAACACGGGTGCCGCGTGTGTGCTCTCCCTCGTGCTCTTCGCCCTCGCCATGGCCGTGACCTCCCTGCTCCTGCGCAAGGGCGCCGGACTGCTGACGGCGGAGGACTGATGCCGGCCACCGGCAGAAGGGTCCTGCACTGGATAGCGGTGCACACCACCGCCGTGGCCGCCGCCCTCTTCTTCGTGCTGCCGTTCGTCTTCGTCTTCCTCACCTCGGTCATGAGCGACGACCAGGCGATGAGCGGCGAACTGTGGCCGCACGCGTGGAAGTGGTCCAACTACGCGGAGGTGTTCCGCACCCCGGGATTCCTCGACTGGTGGCGGAACTCCCTGCTCTACGCCGGGCTGGGCACGCTGCTGACCGTGTGTTCCTCGCTTCCCGTCGCCTACGCGCTGGCGAAGTTCCGCTTCCGCGGGCGGCGTCCGGTGATGATGCTCGTCATCGCGACGATGATGCTTCCCCCGCAGGTGGTCGTCGTCCCGATGTATCTGGTGTGGGCGCAGCAGCTGCATCTGTCGGGGTCGCTGTGGCCGCTGATCCTCCCGCTGGCCTTCGGCGACGCGTACTCCGTATTCCTTCTGCGCCAGTTCCTGCTCACCATCCCCACCGCGTATCTGGAGGCCGCCAAGGTCGACGGCTGCGGCGAACTGCGCACGCTGCTGCGGATCGTGGTGCCGATGGCGAAGCCGGGAATCGCCGCGGTGGCGCTGTTCCAGTTCTTCTTCTGCTGGAACGACTACTTCGGCCCGCAGATCTACGCCGCGCAGAACCCGGGGGCGTGGACACTGTCGTACGGGCTGGAATCCTTCAAGAGCGCCCACGGCGTCAACTGGAACCTCACCATGGCCGCGACGCTGCTCGTCATGGCCCCGGTCATCCTCGTGTTCTTCTTCGCCCAGAAGGCCTTCGTCGAAGGCGTCACCCTCACGGGAGTCAAGTCGTGAAACTCTCAGTGGTCGGCGGGGGCTCGACCTACACCCCCGAACTCGTGGACGGCTTCGCGCGGTTGCGCGACACGCTGCCGGTCGAGGAGCTCGTCCTGATCGACCCTGCCGCCGAGCGGCTGGAGCTCGTCGGCGGGCTGGCCCGGCGGATCTTCGCACGCCAGGGGCATCCCGGCCGGATCAGCTGGACCTCCGACCTCGACGCGGGCGTCGACGGCGCGGACGCCGTGCTGCTCCAGCTGCGCGTGGGCGGCCAGGCCGCCCGCCACCGGGACGAGACCTGGCCCCTGGAGTGCGGCTGCGTCGGGCAGGAGACCACCGGCGCGGGCGGGCTCGCCAAGGCCCTGCGCACGGTGCCGGTCGTGCTGGACATCGCCGAGCGCGTCCGCCGCCGCTCCCCGGACGCCTGGATCGTGGACTTCACCAACCCCGTCGGCATCGTCACGCGCGCCCTGCTGCTGGCCGGGCACCGGGCGGTCGGGCTGTGCAACGTGGCCATCGGCTTCCAGCGGAAGTTCGCCCGGCTGCTGGGGGTGGCCCCGGAGGAGGTCGGCCTGGAGCACGTCGGCCTCAACCACCTCACCTGGGAGCGCGCGGTAACCGTCGGCGGGCGGGACGTGCTGCCCCGGCTGCTCGCCGAGCACGGCGACGCGATCGCCGCCGACCTGCGCATGCCGCGCGCGGTCCTCGACCGGCTGGGCGTCGTGCCCTCGTACTACCTGCGCTACTACTACCGGCACGACGAGGTCGTGCGGGAGCTGCGCACCGGGCCGTCGCGGGCCGCCGAGGTGGCCGCGATGGAGAAGGAGCTGCTCGCCCTGTACGGCGACCCCGCGCTGGACGAGAAGCCGGAACTGCTGGCCAAGCGGGGCGGCGCCTTCTACTCGGAGGCCGCGGTGGCCCTCACGGCGTCGCTGCTCGGGGACACCCGGGAGGTGCAGGTGGTCAACGCGTTCAACGCCGGGACGCTGCCCTTCCTGCCGGACGACGCGGTGATCGAGGTCCCGGCGGCGGTCGACGCGGCCGGCGCGCACCCCCTGCCGGTGCGCCCCCTGGAGCCGCTGTACGCGGGGCTGGTCGCGAACGTCAGCGCGTACGAGGACCTGGCGCTGGAGGCGGCGCTGAAGGGTGGCCGGGACCGGGTGTTCCGGGCGCTGCTGGCGCATCCGCTGGTCGGGCAGCTGGAGTACGCGGACCGGCTGGCGGACGCCCTCCTCGCGCACAACCGCGACCATCTGGCGTGGGTGTGAGCGACCCGGGCCCGGACGGCCGGATCGTGGCCGTCGACGCGGGCAACAGCAAGACCGATGTGGCGGTCGTCGGCGCCGGCGGCGAGGTGTTCGGCACGGCGCGCGGCGGCGGCTTCCAGCCGCAGACCACGGGCGTGCGACGGGCGGTGGCGCGGCTCGGCGCGCTGGTCGCCGAGGCGGCCGGCGGCCTGCTGCCGGCCGGCCATGTGTCGGCGTGTCTGGCCAACGCCGATCTGCCGGCCGAGGAGACCGCGCTGAGGGCCGCGATCGAGGACCGGGGCTGGGCGCGCACGGTCGCCGTCGCCAACGACACCTTCGCCCTGCTGCGGGCCGGGCTGCCGGACGACGGGGAGCCGGTGGGGGTCGCGGTGGTGTGCGGGGCGGGCATCAACTGCGCGGGGCTGGCCCCCGGCGGGCGGACCGCCCGCTTCCCCGCCCTCGGCCGGATCTCCGGCGACTGGGGAGGCGGCGCGCACCTGGCCGAGGAGGCCCTGTGGTGGGCCGCCCGCGCCGAGGACGGCCGCGGTGGGCCCACCGCCCTGGCCACGGCGCTGCCCGCGCACTTCGGGCTGGGCGGCATGCCGGAGCTCATCGAGGCCCTGCACCTGGGCCGGCTGCCCCGGGAGCGCCGTCACGAACTGGCGCCCGTGCTCTTCGCGGTGGCCGCGGCCGGCGACCCGACCGCCCGGGCGATCGTCGCCCGGCAGGCGGAGGAGGTCGTGGCGATGACGGTCTCCGCGCTGACCCGGCTGGAGCTGCTCGACGCGGACGTGCCCGTGATCCTCGGCGGCGGCGTGCTCACGGCGCGCCATCCGCTGCTGCACGACCGGATCGTGGCGCTCCTGGCGCGGCAGGCTCCCCGGGCCGTACCGCGCGTCGTCGCGGCGCCGCCGGTGCTGGGAGCGGCGCTGCTCGGCCTGGACCGGCTGGGGGCACCGGCCGGGGCGTACCGCCGGCTGCGGGCGCACTGGGGGTAGCGCCCCGCGCGACGCGGGTGGACCACTGGACGGTCCACCCGCGTAGATCGTGGTGGATCCCGGCGGAGCCGTCCGTATTCCACCCTCATGCGGTGTGTTCACGTCATCTTCACATGGTGAGAGGCGTCACTTGTCGGTGCCATACACCGAAAATCCTTCGCTCACAGCCGCCTCGTCCCGGTGAATCTCCTGACGCCCGTGTCAATAAGACGAAACGTCAGCAGTTCCTGTCTGGACCTTTGTTGACCGTTCATTTACCTAATGTCCGTATCCGGGAGAACCATTTCTCCCGCTCCCCCTCCTCGTGCAAGCATCCGGGCCGCACGGACTGATCACGAAATACGACCGGCAATCGCTATTTTCTTCGCCAATCGGGCATCCGGCGTATGCGTGACAGCCGTCCTCCGCCACCACCGATTCCCGAGGGGGGAATTGCGCATGTCTTCCACCATGAGCCGGCGCATGATGCTCAGAGGCGCGGCCGCGGCCGCCGTCGGCACCGCGCTCGTCGCCGTCCCGGCCACCCTCGCCGCCCGGGGCTCCACCGCCCAGGCGTCCGACATGGACCACTCGGGCCACATGGACCACTCCGGTCATGGCCCGGCCGCCTTCGACGAGACCTACCAGGGCCGGCACATAGTCGGCCGACCGGCCGCGGCCGGCAGCCACGGCGCCCACCACGGCGGCGGCTTCTCCGTCCTCATCGACGACGAGGAGCTGCACGTGATGCAGAACGCCGACGGCACCTGGATCAGCGTGATCAACCACTACGAGACCTTCGCCGACCCGCGCACCACCGCCCGGGCGGCCGTCGACAAGCTGCGCGGGGCCGAGCTCGTCCCGCTCGCCATGTCCTGACCCGCGACTGCCGCATCCGAAGACCCCGAACCGAGAGGACGCCCGAACCGCCATGGCAGTACGCAAGAACCAGGCCACGCTCAGCGCGACCGAGAAGCGCAACTTCGTCAACGCCGTGCTGGAGCTCAAGCGCCAGGGCCGCTACGACGAATTCGTCCGCACCCACAACCAGTTCATCATGAGCGACCGGGACGACAGCGACCGTGTCGGCCACCGCTCCCCCTCGTTCCTTCCCTGGCACCGCCGCTTCCTCATCCAGTTCGAGCAGGAGCTGCAGCGGATCGACTCCTCGGTCACGCTGCCGTACTGGGACTGGACCGCCGACCGCACCGCGACCTCCTCGCTGTGGGGCGCCGACTTCCTCGGCGGCACCGGCCGCAGCCGCGACTTCCAGGTGACCACCGGCCCCTTCGCCTACGCGACCGGCAAGTGGAACATCAACGTCTCGGCCGACAACCGGCCCTACCTCCAGCGCGAACTGGGCGGCGGCGGGCGCGCCCTGCCCACGCGCGCGGAGGTGGACTCCGTCCTCGCGATGGCCACCTACGACATGGCCCCCTGGAACAGCGCCTCGGACGGCTTCCGCAACCACCTCGAAGGCTGGCGCGGCGTCAATCTGCACAACCGCGTCCACGTCTGGGTCGGCGGCCAGATGGCCACCGGAGTCTCCCCCAATGACCCGGTCTTCTGGCTGCACCACTGCTTCATAGACAAGCTGTGGGCCGACTGGCAGCGCCTGCACCCCACCTCGCCCTACCTGCCCGCCGGCGGCACCGCCAACGTCGTCGACCTGAACGACACGATGCGCCCCTGGAACAACGTGACCCCGGCCGACATGCTCGACCACACGAAGTTCTACACCTACGACCGCTGACGCGGCCCCGGTTCGGGAGGGGCGGCGGGCCGACGTGGAGGCCGGCCCGCCGCCCCTCCCGGCATGTGACGGGAACCGCCGCGGCGTACGAAGCGTGAAGGAGGGCAGAAGGCCGGTACGAACACCCGCGAAGATCGCGATCACGACAAGATCGGGGCACGAGCGGTGTGTTTGTCAGTCCCTGCGGCCATACTGCTGGCCGGGCACCTGTTCCCCCCGTCGCTCTCCGGGGAACGGGCGTCCGCGACAGCGACCAAGGGGGAGGTCTCATGTCACCACCGCATCCGCCGGGCGCTCCGGACCCCGCTCCGAGAGTGACCGCCTGGCGCGAGGGGCTCGACCGGCTGCGCGCCGGCGCCACCACGGAACCCGGCAGACTGCGCGCCATCGGCGCCGCGCTGGCCGGGCTGCTCGTCGTCTTCGGCGCCGTCACCGCCTGGCAGGTCACCGACCGCTCCGCCGCCTCGGACGCCGTCGTCGAGCGCAGCCAGCCGCTCAGCGCCGACGCGGCCGACATCTACCGCTCCCTCGCCGACGCCGACACCACCGCCGCGAGCGGCTTCCTCGCGGGCGGCCAGGAACCGCGCGCGGTCCGGCAGCGGTACGAGAACGACATCGCCCGCGCCTCCGAACTGCTGGTCAAGGCCGCCGCCAACACCGAGGGATCGGACGCCGCGCGCCGCCGGATCGCCACGCTCAACGACCAACTGCCGGTCTACACCGGACTGGTCGAGGCCGCCCGGGCCAACAACCGGCAGGGCCTGCCCCTGGGCGGCGCCTATCTGCGCTACGCCAGCGACCGCATGCGCGACGACCTGCTGCCCGCCGCCCGCGGGCTCTACGAGGCGGAGACCGGCCGGCTCGGCGAGGACTACGGGCACGCCCGCTCCTGGCCCTGGGCCTCGCTCGCCACCGGGGTGCTGGCCCTCGGCGCGCTCGGCTGGGCCCAGCGCCGCACGTACCTGCGCACCCACCGCGTCTTCAACCGGGGCCTGGTGGCCGCCACGGCCGCCGGCGG
>NZ_JBFAPH010000030.1:0-31433 GCF_040675635.1 Streptomyces sp. NPDC049577 | reverse complement strand
CCTGTGGGGCCTCACCGCCGCCGCCGGCTACGGCTGCGCCGCCCTGTGCGCGGCACGCGCGTCCATACCCTGGGCCCGCGGCCCCGCCCTCGTCGAGCGCCCGCTCGGCGGCGCGGACGGTGTCGACGCTGTGACCAATTCTCATGTGCCTCAGCTTTCCCCGTGGGCCGGTTTTCTCCCCCCGCCCCCGCCCCTTCCCCTTTCCTTCGGGGTCCGGCCCCCGAACCCCCGCCCCACTTCCCCGCCGCGGCGGTGTTCAGCCGCGACGGCGGGTCCCGGCGGTGCCGTGCCGGCCGTCCGGTCGGGGCCGTGCCCCCTGGGACGCTGTTGCGGCGCGAGGGGGAGGCGAGGCGTTGCCTCACCTTTTCCCGCCGCGGCGGCGCTCAGCCACGACGCCGGATTCCGGCGGTGCCGGACCGGCCCTCCGGCCGGGGGCCGTGCGCCTGGGGCCGTCGCTCGTGCGCCGGACCCTCGCCCCGGTGGCCGGGCGCCGTTGCGGCGCGAGGGGGAGGCGAGGCGTTGCCTCACTTCTCAGCCACGACGGCGGGTCCCGGCGGTGCCGGGCCGGCCTCGGGGGCTCGCCCCGGTGGCCGGGTGCCGTTGCGGTGCGGGGGAGTGCGAGGCGTAGCCTCGTCTCACCCCGGAAGGCCGGGCGTACGTGCCCGGAAAGCATGGCAAACCCCGAAGCGGGCCGCAGGCCGGGCGGCCTGAGAGACTGGGCGGGATGAGTGAGACACCGATGCGCGCTCGTGCCGTGGTCGATCTGGCCGCGCTGCGGGACAACGTACGGGCTCTGAGGGCCCGCGCCCCCCGGGCGCAGATGATGGTCGTGGTCAAGGCGAACGCTTACGGCCACGGCGCGGTGCCGTGTGCCCGCGCGGCTCGCGAGGCCGGTGCGGAGTGGATCGGCACGGCTCTGCCGCAGGAGGCGCTCGCGCTGCGCGCGGCGGGGGACACGGGCCGGCTGATGTGCTGGCTGTGGACGCCCGGCGGGCCGTGGCGCGAGGCCGTCGAGGCGGACGTCGATGTCTCGGTCAGCGGCCTGTGGGCGCTGGAGGCCGTCACCGCCGCGGTGCGCGCCGCCGGCCGCCCGGCCAGGGTCCAGCTGAAGATCGACACCGGCCTCGGCCGCAACGGCTGCACCCCGGGCGACTGGGAGCAGCTGGTCACCGCGGCCCGCGCCGCCGAGCAGGCCGGGCTGATCAAGGTGACGGGCGTCTGGTCGCACTTCGCGTGCGCGGACGAGCCCGGCCACCCCTCGATCCGCGCGCAGCTGGCCGTCTTCCAGGACGCCGTGCGCTACGCGGAGCACGCCGGCCTCACCCCCGAGGTGCGGCACATCGCGAACTCCCCGGCGACCCTCACCCTCCCCGAGGCCCACTTCGACCTCATCCGCACCGGCGTGGCCGTGTACGGCATCTCGCCGAGCCCCGAGGTCGGCACCCCCGAGGACTTCGGGCTGCGCCCCGTGATGACGCTGACGGCGTCGCTCGCCTCGGTCAAGCGCGTGCCGGGCGGCCACGGCGTCTCGTACGGGCACACCTACGCGACCCCGGGCGAGACGACGCTCGCGCTCGTCCCGCTGGGCTACGCGGACGGCATTCCGCGCGCCGCCTCCGGCACCGGCCCGGTGCTCGTGGGCGGCAAGTGGCGCACGGTGGCCGGCCGGGTGGCGATGGACCAGTTCGTGGTCGACCTGGGCGGCGACGGCGCGGAGGTCGGCGACGAGGCCGTGCTCTTCGGCCCCGGCGACCGCGGCGAGCCCACCGCCGAGGACTGGGCCCGGGCGACCGGAACCATCGCCTATGAAGTGGTCACCCGCATCTCGTCCCGGGTCCCGCGCGTCTATGTCGGTGAGGGCGGGGAAGAACTGCCCGAGAGCCATGACGCGGGGGACACGGGGGGATCGGGATGAGCGAGGCCGACGGTACGGTCAGGGTGACGGGCGACGACGGCCTGGCCGCGGCCGCCCTGCGCCGGGGCGCGGGCGTCGCCGGGGCCGCGGTCGGTGTGCTGGCCGCCGGAGCCGCGGTCGGGGTGGCCGTGGAACGCCTGACGGTGGGGCGCGGCATGCGCCGCAAGGCCCGCCTCGCGCTCGACTCGTCCGGCCCCTACGGCACGCTGCGCGGCACGCCGGGCACGGCCGTCGCGGAGGACGGCACCGAGCTGTACTACGAGGTCGACGAGGTGCGGCCGGAAGCCGCCCCCACGCGCCGCGCGCGCCTCCTCGGGCGCCGCACGGCGCCTCCGGTGACCGTGATATTCAGCCATGGTTACTGCCTGAACCAGGACTCCTGGCACTTCCAGCGCGCCGGGCTGCGCGGCTCGGTGCGCATGGTCTTCTGGGACCAGCGCAGCCACGGCCGCTCCGGGACCGGCCACGGCGGCGAGCCGGTGAGCATCGACCTCCTCGGCCGCGATCTGAAGGCCGTCATCGACGCCGCCGCCCCCGAGGGCCCGCTGATCCTCGTGGGCCACTCGATGGGCGGCATGACGATGATGGCGCTCGCCGCCCACCACCCCGAGCTGATCGCCGAGCGCGTGATCGGCGCCGCTTTCATCGGCACCTCGTCGGGAAGAATCGCCGAGAACACCTACGGCCTCCCGGTCGCCGCCATGAACGTGGTGCGCCGCCTGCTGCCGGGCGCGTTCCGGCTGATGGCGGCCCAGCCCGAGATGATCGAGAAGGGCCGGCGGGCCACCGCCGACCTCTTCGCCGGCGTGATCAAGCGCTACTCGTTCGGCTCGCGGGACGTCGACCCGGCGGTGGCGCGGTTCGCCGAGCGCCTCATCGAGGGCACGCCGGTCGATGTGGTCGCCGCCTTCTACCAGGCGTTCGTCGAGCACGACAAGACCGGGGCGCTGTGCGCCTTCGACCACCGCCCGGTGCTGGTCCTCGCGGGCGAGAAGGACATGGTCACCCCGAAGGAGCACAGCCAGGCGATCGCGGACGCGCTGCCGGACGCCCAGCTGGTGATCATGCCCGGCATGGGGCACCTGGTGATGATGGAGCAGCCGGCGCTCGTCAACGAGCACCTGGCGGAGCTGATCGAGGCCGATCCGTCGCGTCCGGCGCTGGAGGACACGGCGAGCGGCTCGCCGCCCCCGTACCATCGGCGGATATGAACGCCCCGTACGACACCGGCACCGCCTCGGCCACGACGCTCACCGTGAAGTCCTCGGAGGACATGCGGGCCCTGGGCCGCAGGCTGGCGGCCCTGCTCCGTCCCGGCGACCTCGTGCTGCTCTCCGGAGAGCTCGGCGCCGGCAAGACGACGCTGACCCGTGGGCTCGGCGAGGGCCTCGGCGTGCGCGGCGCCGTCACCTCCCCCACCTTCGTGATCGCCCGCGTCCACCCGCCGCTCGGCGACGGCCCGGCGCTGGTGCACGTCGACGCCTACCGGCTCTCCGGCGGCCTCGACGAGATGGAGGACCTGGACCTCGACGTGTCGCTGCCCGAGTCCGTGATCGTGGTGGAGTGGGGCGACGGCAAGGTCGAGGACCTCTCCGACGACCGGCTCCGCGTCGTCATCGAGCGCGCGGTCGGCGCCGAGACGGCCGTCGACCCCGAGGACGGGGCCGAGGACGTCCGCAGCGTGACCATCACCGGGATCGGTGACCGCTGGCAGGGCGTCGACCTCTCGCCGCTGGGCTGACGGCGGTCCCGGACCGCCGACCGTTTCCGACAGGACGTCGGCAAGATGTTGCGCGGGCGGTGTCGCGCGTGGTCACATGGAGGACAGAGACACGGTTAGGTCTACCTAACCTTGCCCAGCTTCCCTGGAGGCACCATGCCGCTCGCAGCGGACCGCCCGGCGAACGAGCCGGAGGAGCGGGCCCCGTCCATGCGCGAACTCCTGGCGTCCTGCGCGGCGGCGGACGCGGTGTCGACCCCACCGCGCGAGCCGCACCCGTGCGAGGCCGAGGGCGACGGCGAGCAGGGCGAGCACGGCGGGGAGGGCCGGGAGCGCGACGCGGCGTGACCGCCCCGGGCTACGGGACGACGACGACCTTCGTGCCGTTCACCGCGAACTCCCACATCGCCCGGCCGTCCGCCGGCTGCTCCCGCACGCCGCCGGTCTTCTTCGGCGAGCCGGGGTTCGGCGACGAGCCGTCGACGGCCGCGCTGAAGCCGAAGACGATGCCGTTCGCGTCGCGGTGGAAGCGGACCACGTGCTCGACCGGGATCCCGTCCGACCCCACGCCGTTCGGGCTGCGCGAGGTCACCGGGTAGCTGCCCGGCGGCGGGCTGACCGTGCTGGGGGCGACCTCGAAGGTGCGGGTGGCCTTGCCGTCCGCGCCGACCAGCCACACGCGCTTCTGGCCCAGCGCGTAGACCACGCGCTTGCCCGTGCCGGAGGCGTCCGGCACCGGGTTGGGGTCCTTCACCGGGGCGCTGGGCGCCTGCGCCCCGCCCTTGCCGCCGGACGAGGCGGACGCGGAGGCCCGCGGGGCGGGCTTGTCCGGCGCGGCGTCGGCCTGGTACGCGAGGAAGCCGACCGCGGCCAGCGCCGCCGTGGTGAGCCCGGCCACGATGACCCCGGAGCTGCTGCGTGCCACCTGCGCACCCTTTCCCTTGAAAGCCCTGCGAAGCCCTGATAAGCGCTGAGAAGCCCTGGAGGGGGACGGTAGCACCACGTCGCGCCCCCGCCGCGCGCCCGCCCGGTCCGGCGTACCGCACCGGACGCCCCACGCGGCGCCGTAACCTTGTCATCGTGCTGCTGCTCGCTCTTGATACCGCAACCCCGGCCGTCACCGTCGCCCTCCACGACGGCGCATCCGTCGTCGCCGAGTCGAACCAGGTGGACGCCCGCCGGCACGGGGAGCTGCTGCTGCCCGCCGTCGACCGGGTGCTCGCCGAGGCGGGCCGCAAGCTGGACGAGGTGACCGGCCTGGTCGTCGGCGTGGGCCCCGGCCCCTACACCGGCCTGCGCGTCGGCATCGTCACCGCCGCCACCTTCGGCGCCGCGCTCGGCATCCCCGTCCACGGCCTGTGCACCCTCGACGGCATCGCCCACGCCGCCGGGCAGGCGGGCCTGGAGGGCGAATTCGTCGTCGCGACGGACGCCCGCCGCAAGGAGGTGTACTGGGCGCGCTACGCCGACGCCCGCACGCGCCTGACCGACCCCGCCGTCGACCGCCCCGCCGAGCTCGGCGAGCGCGTCGCCGGCGTGCCGGCCGTCGGCGCGGGCGCCGTCCTCTACCCGGACGCCTTCACCGAGGTGCGCGCCGACCTGCCGCAGCACCAGTCGGCGGCCGCGCTCGCCGCGCTCGCCGTCGAGAAGCTGCGCGCGGGCGAGGACTTCCTGCCGGACCAGCCGCTGTATCTGCGCCGCCCGGACGCGCAGGTCCCGGCCAACTACAAGGTGGTCACCCCCAAGTGACCCCGCTGCCCCCCGACCCGGCCGTGCGCGTCCGCGAGATGCGCTGGTGGGACATCGGCCCCGTACTGGAGCTGGAGCGCGCGCTCTTCCCGCACGACGCCTGGTCCAAGGGCCTGTTCTGGTCCGAGCTCGCCCATGCGCGCGGGGCGAACGCGAACCGCCGCTACCTCGTCGCCGAGCGGGACGACGGCCGCGTCGTCGGCTACGCCGGGCTCGCCGCCGTCGACGGCACCGGCGACGTGCAGACCATCGCCGTCGCCCAGGACCACTGGAGCACCGGCCTGGGCGCCCGGCTGCTCACCGAGCTGCTCGGCGCCGCGACCGCCTTCGAGTGCCACGAGGTGCTCCTGGAGGTCCGCGTCGACAACACGCGCGCCCAGCGCCTGTACGAGCGCTTCGGCTTCGAGCCGGTCGGCGTCCGCCGCAACTACTACCAGCCCGGCAACGTCGACGCGCTCGTCATGCGCCTCACCGATCCCTCCACCCCCTCCACCGCAGCGCAAGGAACACCCCATGGCTCGCAGGACTG
The DNA here is from genome assembly GCF_040675635.1 of Streptomyces sp. NPDC049577. Lineage (NCBI taxonomy): Bacteria > Bacillati > Actinomycetota > Actinomycetes > Kitasatosporales > Streptomycetaceae > Streptomyces > Streptomyces sp. NPDC049577. The sequence goes on along the minus strand of NZ_JBFAPH010000030.1, from coordinate 25,520 downwards.
ACGAACCCCTCGTCCTCGGCATCGAAACCTCTTGCGACGAGACCGGCGTCGGCATCGTCCGCGGTCACACGCTGCTCGCCGACGCGGTCGCGTCCAGCGTCGACGAGCACGCCCGCTTCGGCGGCGTCGTCCCCGAGGTCGCCAGCCGGGCGCACCTGGAGGCGATGATCCCGACGATCCAGCGCGCGCTGAAGGATGCCGGGGTCGCCGCCTCGGACCTCGACGGCATCGCCGTCACCGCCGGCCCCGGCCTCGCGGGCGCCCTCCTGGTCGGCGTCTCCGCGGCCAAGGCCTACGCCTACGCCCTGGGCAAGCCGCTCTACGGCGTGAACCACCTGGCCTCGCACATCTGCGTCGACCAGCTGGAGCACGGAGCTCTTCCCGAGCCGACGATGGCCCTGCTGGTGAGCGGGGGCCACTCCTCCCTGCTGCTGGCGCCGGACATCACCTCCGACGTCCGCCCCCTCGGCTCCACCATCGACGACGCGGCCGGCGAGGCGTTCGACAAGATCGCCCGCGTCCTGAACCTCGGCTTCCCCGGCGGCCCGGTCATCGACCGCTACGCCCGCGAGGGCGACCCCGACGCGATCCGCTTCCCGCGCGGCCTGACGGGTCCGCGCGACCCCGCCTACGACTTCTCCTTCTCCGGCCTGAAGACGGCCGTCGCCCGCTGGATCGAGGCCAAGCGCGCGGCGGGCGAGGACGTCCCGGTGGCGGATGTCGCGGCGTCCTTCCAGGAGGCGGTCGTCGACGTCCTCACCCGCAAGGCGGTCCGGGCCTGCAAGGACGAGGGCGTGGACCACCTGATGATCGGCGGCGGCGTCGCCGCGAACACGCGCCTGCGCGCGATGGCGCAACGCCGCTGCGAGGACGCGGGCATCACGCTGCGCGTCCCGCGCCCGAAGCTGTGCACGGACAACGGCGCGATGGTCGCGGCACTGGGCGCCGAGATGGTCGCGCGGGGCCGCGCGGCGTCGTCCTGGGACCTGTCGGCGGACTCGTCCCTGCCGGTGACGGACCCGCACGTGCCGGGTGTCCATGCGGACGACCATGAGCACGGGCACGGGCACGATCACGACCACTTCCACGAGCTGAGCAAGGACAACCTGTATTCGTAGGCTCGGGGCGGCGGTCAAAGAGCGTCCCGAAAGCCGCCCGATCGGGCGGCCGTACGGCTGTGTGGGCCGGGTACGGTGAGCGCACGGATCAGAATCCGGCCATGGGAGAACATATGACCGCTGGTGACCCCGAGCGCCCCTTGATCCCGCAGCCGCCCGCCACCTCGGCAGCGCTGCGCCAAGCCGTCGCGAAGATCGCCCCCGCAGCCTTGCCCGCGTTCAACAGGGAAGCGGACGCTGCCGCTGACGAGGCGCGCCAGGGGGCGGACCTCGCCCCGTTGCGAAGGTTCGTGACTGCTTGGGCGGTGTACGTACAGATTCAGCGTCAGCCGCGTGTGGCGGCGCGTTTCCGCGAGCTGGAAGATCTTGTGGCCGTGGCGGAGGACGAGGCGCAGGTCCGTTCGGCTGCCGCCGAGCTCGGCAGGATCCTGGACGATGCCCACCAGGCAGTTGAGCGAGGGGAGCGTTGAGCGACGGCTGGCGCTGGACGTACGACCCCGACCATCGACATGTCGCAGGCGGTGTCCCGGCCACGGTGGCGACTGAGGTGGAACGGCTTGCCGGGCAACTCGTCGATCTCGCCGAGCTAGGGGTGGACCTCAGTGACGTGGGGGACGGGCCGCGCCGTGGTGGCCTGCGGAGGATGGACGTCTCGGGCGGGAACTTCTGGTTTCTGGCGGCCCCCCGGCTGCGATTGATCGTCATCACACGGATCATCCCGCCGTTCGACAGTCTTTGACCAGGGAAGGGGTGGCCCATGGGAGAAGCGGACTCTCAGCCGCCGGTCGGCTGGCGCTACTGCGGGGATCAGCTGAGGCTGTGGCGCCAGCGGGCGGGGCTGACGCGGGAGGCGCTGGCGGAGGAGGCCGGGTACGGCCTGGAGACCATCAAGTCCATGGAACAGGGGCGGCGCAGACCGACCCTGCGGGTGTTGCAGGTCGCGGACCAGATGTGCGGGGCGGGCGGGCTGCTGGAGGCCGCGCACAAATTTCTGCAGCCAGAACCGCCCCGGTCATCGGCGCAGGAGTACTTCCAATACGAGGCCGAGGCGATCGCTCACAGTTCGAGTGAGCCGGTACTCATCCCTGGACTGCTGCAGACCGAGAGAACCGCAAGGGCGCTGTTCGGAAAGTGCTGGCCTCCTGTGGAGGACGCGACCATTGAGGAACGGGTCGCCGTCAGGATGCGGCGTCAGTGCTTGCTGGAGAAGCAGTCGACAGCGTTCTCCTTCGTCGTCGGTGAGATGCCGCTGCGCCATCCGCTTGCGGATGTTGAGACCCACAGGGAGCAGCTGCACCACCTGTTGGACGTGAGCGCCCAGCGGAACGTGAACATTCAAGTCATGCCCAGTGGCGTCCACCAGTTGGGGCTCAACGGCTCGGTTGTCATGATGGAGCTGCCCAGCCAGGAGCGGATCGCCTACCAAGAAGGCAGCTTTGCCGGCGTGCTCGTGACTGAGCCGGAAAGGGTCCGCGACATCGCGCATGGGCTCGCGCTGATTCAGCAAATCGCCCTCAGCCCGGGCGAGTCCGCGCGTTTCGTCACCAAGCTGCTGGAGGAGCTGTGAACAGCACGTTGACGTGGTTGAAGTCCAGTTACAGCAATGCGCACGCCGACAACTGCGTCGAAGTGCACCCCGGGCCCCGGGAGATCCGCATACGGGACTCCAAGCGCGTCCCCGGCCCCGAACTGTCCTTCCCGCACGCCTCCTGGGCGACGTTCGTCGCCGCCCTCGCTCCCGAAGGCTGAGCTCCGGGCTCCGGGCTCTCTTTGCAAGGAATGGGCGGTGGGTTCCAACCCACCCACCCTCCCAACCGCGCCCATACCACGCACAGTTCACGTTGCGTGATCCGGTTGCGACGAACCGTGGCGATCCTCTAGCGTCCGCAACAGCAAACAACCCCGGCCGGTGCGCCAACACCGAACCGGGGTTTGACCACCAGGATCGACGGAGACTCGATCCCATGGCTGACGCCAAGACTATCGCCGCGCCCCACCCCGCGCACGTACCCCCCATGGCCAAGCCGGGCTACGGCAAGCGCGGCGCGCCCGGCCAACCCGCGCCCCGCCGCGAGGACTTCGCACACCTGCGCCCCCGCGAGGCGCAGATCGCCACGTTCATCGACCGCCTGCCCGAGGGCGCGGCCATGGACGCCAAGACCCTCGCCGCGCACCTCCCCGCGTACGGCCAGGCGGCCTGCCGCACGGCACTCCGGCACCTGTCGGAGGCCGGGCACCTGCGGCGCGTGAAGGAGCGGCTCCAGAGCGCCGACGGCACGTGGCAGTGGGTGACGCGGACGTACTTCTCCCGCGCGCCGAGGGGTGATGCGTGGTGGGAGCGCGTCCTGTCCGGCGACGCACCCCCCGCCCCGGCCGGGCGGCCGGCCCGCTCGCGCGCGTACGCCCTGCTCGCCACGCTCGGCCGCACGGACCCCCGCATGACCCTGTCGGACGCGGACTGCGCGGCCCTGGAGCCGCTGGCGAGCGAGTGGCTGGAGCGCGGCGCGGACGAGGCGGAAGTCGTACGCGCCCTGACGGCCGGCCTCCCGCCGCAGGTCCACCACGCGGCGGCCCTGGCCCGCCGTCGTCTCACCGGCAAACTCCCACCGCATCGCGAACCGGCACCTATCAGAACTCCGCTCCGCATCGCGGAATGCACGGTCTGCGCGGCCCCGGGCCGCCCCGAAGCCCTTCCGGGCGGCCTCTGCCGCGACTGCCGGGGCGAGCCGCGCCCGCCCGCCCCGGCGGCCCTCTCGCCGGAAGAGGTCCGCGCCCGGGCGGCTCTCCTCCGGGCGATCAACCGCGAGCCCGAAAGGAATCACGCATGACCGCTGTGCATGACGCGCCGCCCGATGCCGGAGGCACGATGGGGGCAAGGAGGCGACGCCATGACCCCCAGCACCGCTGACCGGCCCGTGATCCTCACCGAGGAGTTCGAGGAACTGGCCCGCACGGCCCCCGAGACCGTGCGCCTGGAGTTCATCAACGGAAAGATCGAGGTCAAGCCGGTGCCGGATGGGGATCACGCCGAGATCGTCAGGTGGCTCCAGAGGCGGTGCATGCAGCACATCCCCAATCTGTGGCTCTACGGCGAGCGGCATCTGAAGGTCGACAGGTACCGCAAGGGCCGCGCCATCGCCGATGCCGTCCTGGCTCCCGACGAGCAATTCGCCGGGCATGGCCAGTGGTCCGACCCCGAGGGCATCCTGATGGTCGTCGAGGTGACCTCGCACGACTCCGACACGAACCGGCGCGACCGCATCGAGAATCGCGACGCCTATGCGTCGGCAGGCATCTCCGTCTACCTCCTCATCGATCGCGATCGCTGCCTCGTCACCGTCCACGCGGAGCCGGACGGTGGCACGTACCGCAGCCTCACCTCCCGCCCGTACGGCACACCGGTCGAGTTGCCCGCGCCCGTCGGCTTCACCTTGGAGACCGAGGAACTCAAGAGGTTCGCGGACCAGGGCTGCTGCGCCCGTTGAGCTCCCTAGGAGTCCTAGGTTATAACTAGGACCTCTAGGAAGCTTGAGGAGGGCGTATGGCGCGGGCCGGGCTCACGGCCGAGCGGGTGACGATCGCGGGTGCCGAGCTGGCGGACGAGGTCGGGCTCGATCGGGTGACCATGTCGCAGCTGGCGCGGCGGCTGGGCGTGAAGGACGCCAGCCTCTACGCGCACGTGCGCAATCTGGAGGACCTGCGCGGCCGGATCGCCCTGCTGGCGGCCGACGAGAAGACCATCCGGATCGCCGAGGCGACCGCCGGGCGGGCCGGTAAGGACGCGCTGGTCGCATACGCGAACGCCTGGCGGGAGTACGCCCACGCGCACCCGGGCCGCTACACCGCGACACAGATCCGGATCCGGATCGACCCCGAGCTGGCCGCGCGGGCGCCCGGACCGCGGCGCGCCGTCGAGCTGACCTACGGCATGCTGCGCGGCTACGGACTGGCCGAGCCCGACCTGACCGACGCGGTCCGGTTGCTGCGCAGCACGTTCCACGGGTTCGTCGCCCTGGAGGCCGCGGGCGGGTTCGCGCACGAGCGGTCGTCGCAACAGTCCTGGCTGCGCGCCCTCGACGCCCTGCACAGCCTCCTGGAGCACTGGCCCACGTCCCGAGAAGGAGACCCCTCGTGACCACCCCGACCACCGGCAGCCTGCGCGTGCCCGGCGCGACCCTGCACCATGAAGTGCGCGGCCGGGGCCCGCTGTTGCTGCTGATACCCGGAGGGGCGGGCGGCGCGGCCGCCTTCGACGACATCGCCGGCGAACTGGCCGCCGAGTACACCGTCGCGACCTACGACCCGCGGGGCATGTCCCGCAGCACGCTGGACGACCCCGGCGCCGAGCAGCGCGTGGCCGAACACGCCGACGACGCCCTGCGCCTGCTGGACCTGCTGTCACCCGGCGAGCCCGCCCGGGTGTTCGGCGCCAGCTCGGGTGCGATCGCCGCCCTCCATCTGCTCGCGAACCACCCCGAACGCGTCGAGCGCCTCGTCGCGCACGAGCCGCCGGTGGTGGAGGTCCTGCCGGACGCCGCCGAACACCGCGCATTCCTCGCACGCGTGCGGGAGACGCTTCAGGCCCAGGGGCTCATGCCGGCGATGGCCGTATTCGCGGCGGGGTTGAAGAAGCCCGGCGGCGGCGAGGAGCCGAAGGCCGAGCTCAAGCTTCCGCCGCAGGCGGCGGCGCGGGTCGAGCAGACCATGGCCAACCTGCCGTACTTCGTCGGGCGCATCGTGCCCGCCTTCATGTCCCACACCCCGGACACCGGCCGGCTGGCGGCACTGCGGGACCGGCTCCTGCTCGCCTGTGGCGAGGACTCCCGCGGCGAACTGCCCCACCGCGCGGCCGCCTTCCTGGCCCAGCGCCTCGGCGGCGAACCCCGGTACTTCCCGGGCGGTCACACCGGCACGACCACGCACCCGGCCGAGTTCGCCGAACTCCTCCACGCAGCACTGGTGCACTAGTACGGACGGTGCAACACCCTAGTGCGGCAAGGGATTCACGGTTGTGTACTACCTTGCGTACGCCGTACATTCCTCGCCATGCAGAACACCGACGTACTCATCTCCGGCGCCGGCATAGCGGGGCCCGCACTGGCGTACTGGCTCCGCGAGGCCGGCTTCACCGTCACCATCGTCGAACGCGCGCCGGCGCCCCGGCCGGGCGGGCAGACCGTGGATCTGCGCGGCGCCGGCCGCACCGTGATCGAGCGGATGGGCCTGATGGGACGGGCGAAGGCGGAGAGCGTGGACCAGCGCGGCCTCGCGCTCGTCGACGCCTCCGGCCGGACCACCGCGCGGGTGCCCGCCGACGCCTTCGGCGGCGAGGGGATCGTCTCCGAGATCGAGATCCTGCGCGGCGACCTCGCCCGGGTCCTCCACGAGGCCACCCTGCCGGGCACCGAGTACCTCTTCGACGACACCGTCACCGCCCTGACCGAGGACGCCGACGGAGTCACCGTCACCTTCGAGAAGGCCGCGCCGCGCCGCTTCGGCCTGGTCGTCGGCGCGGACGGGCCGCACTCCGTGGTGCGCGGCCTGGCGTTCGGGCCGGAGCGGGAGTTCGTCCGCCCACTCGGCCTCTACATGGCCTGGTTCACCACCACCGACGCCATGGACCTCGACGGCTGGTTCCTGATGCACAACGCCCCCGGCGGGCTGGTCGCCTCCGCACGCCCCGGCCGTCTCCCCGGCGAGATCAAGGCCGGCTTCAGCTTCCGCTCGGCGCCGATCGGCTACGACCGCCGAGACGTCGCCGCCCAGCGGGAACTGGTGGCCCGGCGCTTCGCCGGGGCCGGCTGGGAGGTGCCCCGTCTGCTGCGGGCGATGCGCACCTCCCCGGACTTCTTCTTCGACTCCGTGGGCCAGGTCCGCCTCGACGGCTGGTCGCGCGGCCGGGTGGCGCTGCTGGGCGACGCCGGATACTGCGCGTCCCCGCTGACCGGCCTGGGCACCAGCCTGGCCCTGGTCGGCGCCTACGTCCTGGCCGGTGAACTCGCCGCCGCCGGCGGCGACCACCGCGTCGCCTTCCGCCGCTACGACGAGGTGATGCGCCCGTACGTGAGCCAGGCCCAGGAACTGCCGCCGGGCGGCGTCCCGGGGTTCGCGCCCTCGGGCCGGCTCGGCATCCGCCTGCGCGACCTTTCCATGCGGTCGATGACCCGCTGGCCGGTGCGGAACCTGCTCGCCGCGCAGTTCGCCAAGGCCGGGGACATCGAGCTGCCGGAGTACGGTCTCACCACCGCGCCGGAAGGGCGCTCCGCGCGGGCGGTTACAGTCACCGCATGATCGATGGGGAGCGCGCGCCGGCGAACCGGGCAGGGGACGCCGACCGGGAGTCGGTGGCCGAACAGTTGCGGATCGCCGCAGGGGACGGCCGCATCGGCCTCGCCGAGCTGGAGGAGCGGCTCGACCGCGCCTACGCCGCCAAGACGTACGGCGAACTCGACGTCCTGGTGGCCGACCTGCCGCAGGGGGGCCTTGCCCGCACCGACGCGGAACCGCTCGTCCTCAAGACCAGCCTGAGCAACATCAAGCAGAGCGGCCGGTGGGCGGTCCCGCGCAGGATCAGCGCCGAATGCAAGATGCTGAGCATCGTCATCGACTTCACCGAGGCGTTGTGCCCGCATCGCGAGGTGACCGTCGAGGCGAGCTGCGGAACGGGCACCATCCAGCTGATCGTCCCGAAGGGCTGGGCGGTGCGGATCGACGGGTCGAGCACCAACACCGCCCACATTGTCGACAAGACCACCGCGCCGGTGGATCCGGCCGCCCCCACGCTCACGGTCGTCGGACACCCGCGCGCCGGCCGCATCAAGATCAAGCAGCCCCGCCGGGGGTGACGGCTCAGGCGACGGCCACCCGTACCGCCACCCCCGCCAGCACCAGCCCCATCACCACCCGCTGCGTACGCAGCCACGTCGGGCGGTCGCGGAGGAACCCGGCGATCGACCCGGCCGTCGAGGCGATCAGACCGTTGACCGTGATCGCGATCGCGATCTGCACCAGGCCCAGCTCCAGGCTCTGCACCGGGATCGAGCCCCGGTCCGGGTCGACGAACTGCGGAAGCACCGAGACGTAGAGAATCGCGATCTTGGGGTTGAGCAGATTGGTCACCAGCCCCATGGTGAACAGCTTGCGCGGTGGGTCCGGCGGCAGCGGCTGCGGGGCGAAGACGGACGTACCGCCCGGCCGCAGCGTGCACCACGCCAGCCACCCCAGGTACGCCGCTCCTGCCAGCTTGAGGGCCGTGTAGACCGCCGGCACCGTGGCGAAGAGCGTGGCGATGCCGACCGTCGCTGCCAGCAGGTAGCAGAGGAAGCCGGTGGCCACGCCGAGCAGCGAGATCAGCCCCGCCCGCCGTCCCTGGGTCACGGATCTCGACACCAGGTAGATCATGTTCGGTCCGGGGGAGAGCACCATCCCCAGCGCCACGATCGCGATGCCCGTCAATGCCTGCGCGCTGATCATGGAAAGAGCATCGGCCGCCCGACCGTGCAGGACCAGCGCGCGTTTCTTCATCCGAGGATGAAGCAACGCTGAAACGACTTGCCGGCCCCTTCGCCCTCTAGGCCCGCGCCCCCGCCGGCTGCCCCAGCAGCATTGCCGGGGCTCCCGCGACCCGGGTCAGGATGATCACGCAGGAGTGCGGCCCCGAGAGCTTGAGCTTCTTGCGGAGATCCTCCGGCTCGATCGCCGAGCCACGCTTCTTGATGACCGCCACGCCGATGCCGCGCTCGCGCACCAGCGCCTTCAGCTTCTTGAGGTTGAAGGGGAGCACGTCCGTGATCTCGTAGGCCGTCGCGTACCGGGTCGCGGCCAGGCGGTCGGACGTCACGTACGCGATCGTCTCGTCGATCAGACCGCCCTCGACCTCGCGCGCCACCTCCGCGACCAGGTGCGCGCGGATCACCGCGCCGTCCGGCTCGTACAGATAGCGGCCGACCGGGCGGACCCGCGGGTCGGGCAGGGTGCCGCCGGTGAGCGTGGCACCGGACGGGAGGAGGGTCGCGCGGTGGGCGCCGGGCTCGGTGCCGAACCACAGCACCGCCTCCTTCACATCACCCCCGTCCGAGATCCACTCCGCCTCCGCGTCCTCGGGGATCGCCTCGTGCGGAACACCAGGAGCGATCTTCAGGGCGGCGTGCGGGGCGCGCCGGGCCGCCTCGACGGCCCAGGAGAGCGGCGGGGAGTACGCCTCGGGGTCGAAGATCCGGCCCCGGCCGCCCCGCCGCGCCGGGTCGACGAAGACGGCGTCGTACCCCGCCGTGTCGACCTCCGTCACATCGGCGCAACGCACCTCGATGAGCTCGGCGAGTCCCAGCGCGGCCGCGTTGGCCCGGGCGACCTCGCACGTCAGCGGGTCACGGTCCACGGCCAGAACCGACACGCCGGCGCGCGCCAGCGCGATCGCGTCGCCACCGATGCCACAGCACAGGTCCGCCAGGCTGCGGACGCCGAGCGCGGCCAGGCGGGCGGCCCGGTGCGCGGCGACGGTCGCCCGGGTGGCCTGTTCGACGCCGTTGGGCGTGAAGAACATACGGAACGCGTCCTCCGCCCCGAACTTCGCCACCGCCCGCTGCCGCAGCCGCGCCTGCCCGAGGGCGGCGGAGACCAGCTCGGCCGGGTGCTCGCGGCGCAGCCGGGTGGCGGTGGCCAGCTCCTGGGAGGGGTCGTGGTCGCGCAGACCGTCGAGGAGCGCGCGGCCCTCGTCGGAGAGCAGAGCGGTGAAGGCATCGGCGGAGGGGTTCGGCACGTGTCTCATTCTGACCCGCTTGCGGCCGCACCCCGCACACGGTGGACTGCGGACATGACCGCCAACCGTGATCACCGCGTCCTGTACCTGGTCTGCTGCGCGGCCCCGCCCGCCCTGCGGATCACCACCGGCATCCACGCGGCCCAGGCGGCCGGCTGGGACGTCTGCCTGATCCTCACCCCCTACGCGCACCGCTGGCTGGAGGACGACGTCACCACGCTCCACGAGCTGACCGGTCACCCGGTGCGGCACCAGTACAAGCTGCCCCAGGAGCCCGACGTGCTGCCGCCGCCGGACGCGGTCCTGGTCGCGCCCGCCACGTTCAACACGCTCAACAAATGGGCGGCCGGCACGGCCGACACCCTGGCCCTCGGGCTGATCACGGAGGCGATCGGGCTGGGCCTGCCGATCGTCGCCCTCCCGCACATCAACGCGGCCCAGGCCGCGCACCCGGCGCTCGACCGCAGCGTCGCCACCCTGCGCGGGGCAGGCGTGACCGTACTCCTCGGCGAGGGCGGCCACGACCCGCACGCGCCGCAGCAGGGCACCTTTCCGTGGCAGGAGGCGATCGGCGCCCTGGCCTGAGGCCGGAATTCGCCGACCATTCGCATGCGCTCAATGGCAGGGCGTGAGGAGGAATGCGGCCGGGTGTGAGGCGGGGCATAGGGCGTGGGTCACATACGCCCTCGGCTAGTGATAAGCGGCGCGCGTTTTTGGCGGTTTTAGGGCATTCGTCCTGGGGTTTTCTACGTTGTGAGGTCGTAGGTCACAGTCTTGTCGGGGGTTTTGGGCGCCGCTAACAATGGCTGAGTCGCACGGCGCCGTCGACCGAGAAACGGCGCTTTTTCTTGCGCCAGGTACGGCCACTGCGACGTTCGCGATTGGAAGAGGTTCAGCTCAGTTATGCGCTCCACCCACTCCGGTTATACCCGTCTGACCAAGGCCCACAAGATCTCCGCCACCGGTATCGCTGCCGCGTCGATCGCGGCGGCCGCGTTCGCCGCCGTTTCGGCCGGCACGGCCTCTGCTGCGGAGACGCGTCCGGTGAAGACCGTTGCCTGGAATGCCGAGTCGTTCGGTGCGACGCAGCAGGACGAGCTGACCCGGGCCGTCGCGGACGCCGCCGCGCAGGGCAAGACCGAGGCTGCTGCCGTGAAGAAGGCCGCCGCGGACGCCGACGCGAAGAAGAAGGCCGACGCCGATGCTGCCGCGAAGGCGAAGGCGGACAAGGAGCGCGTGGTCAAGGCTGCCGCTTCCCGTTCGGAGGCCCGCAAGCCGGTCAAGGCCGCTCCCGCCAAGCCCGCCGCTCCGGCGCCGAAGGCCTATGGCGACAATCTGGAGGGCTGGATCGCCCAGGCGCTGGACATCATGCACGCCAAGGGCATCCCGGGTTCCTACGACGGCGTCAAGCGCAACATCATGCGTGAGTCGACGGGTAACCCGAAGGCGATCAACGACTGGGACGTCAACGCGGTGAACGGTGTGCCGTCGAAGGGTCTGCTGCAGATCATCGACCCGACGTTCAAGGCGTATCACGTCGAGGGCACCTCCTGGGACATCTGGGACCCGGTCGCCAACATCGTCGCGTCCTGCAACTACGCGGCCGACAAGTACGGCTCCATGGACAACGTCAACTCCGCCTACTGATCCGGCCGGAACGGCAACAAGACCGGAAACGGCAACCAGAGCGGCACCCCGAGCAGGGGTGCCGCTCTTCGCATACATGAACAAGAATCGGACGTGTGAGCCCGTCCATATCCAGCCGCTTCCGCGCTGTTCCCGTCGCCGCCATGCTGCTCGCCGCTCTGCTGACCGGGTGTTCGTCCGGTTCGGGCAAGCCTGCGAGGGCGGACAAGCCGGGGGCCGCGCACCCGGCGGCCCCCGCCGCCCCGCCCACCGCCGCTGCTCCGGACGCCGCCGCGTACCGCAAGTGGGGGCTCGCCGAGCCGCTCGCCGCGCCGCCGCCCCCGCCCGCCGCGAAGCTGACCGACAAGGTCAAGGAGGGCGGCACCCCGCCGGTCGTGCGGCGCGTGCAGACCAACGACAAGGTCGTCTTCGTGACGATCGACGACGGGGCCGAGAAGGACCCGGAGTTCCTGAAGATGGCGCGGGACCTGAAGCTGCCGTTCACGATGTTCCTGACGGACAGCGTCGCCCGGACGGGTCCGGGCTACGGCTACTTCGACCAGCTGCGCTCCCTCGGCAACGGGGTGCAGAACCACACCATCGACCACCCCAACCTGCGCACCCTCTCCGCCGACGCGCAGCGCCGCGAGATCTGCGGGCAGCAGGACGTCCTGGACAAGCGCTTCGGCAAGCGCCCGCCCCTCTTCCGGCCGCCGTACGGCAACTACAACGAGCAGACGCTCGTCGCGGCGGGCAGCTGCGGCGTACGGGCCGTGGTCCTGTGGGAAGCGACGATGCAGATCAACGACATGCGCTACGCCGAGGGCGACGGCCTGCGCCCGGGTGACATCATCCTGGCCCACTTCCGCGGGCCCGCAGAGCTCAAGGGCACGACGATGACCCGGATGATGGCGAACCTGATCCGCAGCGTTGAGCGCCAGGGCTTCACGGTGGCCCGCCTGGAGGACTACGTGTAGCCGAACCGGCCCGTCCGGGGGTCCGGGGGCGCGAGCCCCCGGTCAGGAGTACCCCGCACGGGAGCGGGGTAGCAAAGGCTCGCCGCACGGCGAATTGGCACTCCGCTTGACCGAGTGCTAACCGCGTCATAGTCTCGGCGCTGGCACTCTCCTACGGCGAGTGCCAAACACAGCGACGGGCAGGTCCGGCACCCGCGACGACGGATCGACCTGGTCGCCACCTCAGACAGTTAACCCCGTGAGATCTCCGAAGGGGGAGGTCGGATCGTGACGACCACCAGCTCCAAGGTTGCCATCAAGCCGCTCGAGGACCGCATCGTGGTCCAGCCGCTCGACGCCGAGCAGACCACGGCCTCTGGCCTGGTCATTCCGGACACCGCCAAGGAGAAGCCCCAGGAGGGCGTCGTCCTGGCCGTCGGTCCGGGCCGCTTCGAGGACGGCAACCGTCTGCCGCTCGACGTGAACGTCGGCGACGTCGTGCTCTACAGCAAGTACGGCGGCACCGAGGTGAAGTACAACAACGAGGAGTACCTCGTTCTCTCGGCCCGCGACGTCCTCGCGATCATCGAGAAGTAATTCACCCCAAAGCTGTTTGTTCCGCGCCCCTGGTTCCCGTGTCTGCTAGCCGGGCGCCGGGGGCGCGGTTCTTTTGAGAGGACCTGAGCAGACCATGGCGAAGACCCTGAAGTTCGACGAGGACGCCCGTCGCGCCCTCGAGCGCGGCGTCAACAAGCTGGCCGACACCGTCAAGGTGACCATCGGCCCCAAGGGCCGCAACGTCGTCATCGACAAGAAGTTCGGCGCGCCCACCATCACCAACGACGGTGTCACCATCGCGCGCGAGGTCGAGCTCGACGACGCGTACGAGAACCTGGGCGCCCAGCTCGTCAAGGAGGTGGCGACCAAGACCAACGACATCGCGGGTGACGGCACCACCACCGCCACCGTGCTGGCCCAGGCGCTGGTCCGCGAGGGTCTGCGCAACGTCGCCGCCGGCGCCTCCCCGGCCGCCCTGAAGAAGGGCATCGACGCCGCCGTCAAGGCGATCTCCGAGGAACTGCTGGCGAGCGCCCGCCCGATCGCCGACAAGGCCGACATCGCCGCCGTCGCCGCGCTGTCCGCGCAGGACAAGCAGGTCGGCGAGCTCATCGCCGAGGCGATGGACAAGGTCGGCAAGGACGGTGTCATCACCGTCGAGGAGTCCAACACCTTCGGCCTGGAGCTCGACTTCACCGAGGGCATGGCCTTCGACAAGGGCTACCTGTCGCCCTACATGGTCACCGACCAGGAGCGTATGGAGGCCGTCCTCGACGACCCGTACATCCTGATCCACCAGGGCAAGATCTCCGCGATCGCCGACCTGCTGCCGCTGCTCGAGAAGATCATCCAGGCGGGTGGCTCCAAGCCGCTGCTGATCATCGCCGAGGACGTCGAGGGCGAGGCCCTCTCCACGCTGGTCGTCAACAAGATCCGCGGCACGTTCAACGCCGTGGCTGTCAAGGCCCCCGGCTTCGGTGACCGCCGCAAGGCGATGCTCGGCGACATGGCCGCCCTCACCGGCGCCACCGTCATCGCCGAGGAGGTCGGCCTCAAGCTCGACCAGGCCGGTCTGGACGTGCTGGGCTCCGCCCGCCGTGTGACCGTCACCAAGGACGACACCACCATCGTCGACGGCGGCGGCAACGCCGACGACGTCCAGGGCCGCGTCGCCCAGATCAAGGCCGAGATCGAGACCACCGACTCGGACTGGGACCGCGAGAAGCTCCAGGAGCGCCTCGCCAAGCTCGCCGGTGGCGTGTGCGTCATCCGCGTGGGCGCGGCCACCGAGGTCGAGCTCAAGGAGAAGAAGCACCGCCTGGAGGACGCCATCTCCGCGACCCGCGCCGCGGTCGAGGAGGGCATCGTCTCCGGTGGCGGTTCCGCGCTCGTCCACGCCGCCAAGGTGCTGGAGAGCGGCCTGGGCAAGGTCGGTGACGAGGCCACCGGTGTCGCCGTCGTCCGCCGCGCCGTCGTCGAGCCGCTGCGCTGGATCGCCGAGAACGCCGGCCTCGAGGGCTACGTCATCACCTCGAAGGTCGCCGAGCTGGAGAAGGGCCACGGCTTCAACGCCGCGACCGGCGAGTACGGCGACCTGGTGAAGGCCGGCGTCATCGACCCGGTCAAGGTCACCCGCTCCGCCCTGGAGAACGCCGCCTCCATCGCCTCCCTGCTGCTCACGACCGAGACCCTGGTCGTCGAGAAGAAGGAAGAGGAGGCCGCCGAGGCCGGTCACGGCCACGGCCACGGTCACGCGCACTGACGCGAGCCGTCCACGGCACTTGACGCCCGGGCCCGGTCACCCCGCGAGGGGGACCGGGCCCGGTCCCGTATCCGGCCGCGCCCCGGCTTACACCTCGGCCTGCACCGCGGCCTACACCTCGGCCTGCGCCTCGACCGCGCCCAACTGCCGCAGCAGGCCGAGCATGTCGTAGGTCCACCAGCCCTCGCGGATCCGGCCGTCCTCCAGCCGGAACGTCGTGAAGCCGTCCATCGCGGCCTGCCGGCCCGTGGGCGCGAGGCCCCTGAAGTCGCCCCGGTGGGTGCCGCGCCAGGTCCAGCGGACGACGACTTCGTCCCCCTCGGCCACCAGGCTGTGCAGGTCGAAGCGGAACTCGAAGGCGTTCCGCCAGCCGGCGACGGTCTCCCGGAAGGCCTCCCGGTCGTCCGCCGGCTCCTCCCAGGCGCCGAGGTCGTGCTCCCGGTAGTCCTCGGCGAAGAGCTCGTCGATCAGACCGAGGTCGCCGCCGACGGCCACCTCGTCGTAGAAGCGCCGGGCGGTGGCCTTGTTCAGCTGCTCGTCGCGGACCACGTCGAGATCGGTGAAGTTCGGCATGCCGTCGCAGAGCGCGACGATCTCCTCGAAGATCCGGTTGGTCTCCGGGAGGTTCGAGTTCTTCATCGCGTCCTCGTAGGACGGGAACTCGATGAGCTCGATGAAGTGATCGCCGTCGGAGCGGTCCCGGCCGACGAGCGAGTGGGTGGCGGTGCGCTTCCCCTCCGTCGCGGCGACCCACTCGTCCATGAGCCGGTTCATGTCGTCGTACCTGCTGGTCCTGCAGTCGATGAGCTGTACGAAGGTCATGACGCCTCCCGGGGGGTACGGCCGGGTGATACGTCCAGGTTAGCCCTGGGATGTCCCGGCTTCCCGTCGCCCGGGAGCGCTCCTGCCCCGCGGCGGCCGCCGCCCCCGTCAGTTCGGCCCGTACTTGCGGCCCGTCGTCGCGCTCGCCCGCGAGACCGCCCGGCGCGGGGCCAGCTTCATCAGGCCGGTCAGCGCCTTGTAGCGCGGGTCCGGGACGGAGAGCGACCTGCCGCGCGCCAGGTCCTTCAGCGCCGCGTCGACCAGCCGGTCGGCGTCCAGCCACAGCCAGCCGGGGACGTTGTCGGTGCCCATCCCGGCCCGCTGGTGGAACTCCGTGCGCACGAAACCGGGGCACAGCGCCATCAGCCGCACCCCGCTGCCCGCCAGGTCCCGCGCGGCGCCCTGGGTGAACTGCACGACCCACGCCTTGCTCGCCCCGTAGGTGCCGCGCGGCACGAAGGCGGCCACCGACGCCACGTTGATCACCCCGCCGCGCCGGCGCTCCCGCATCCCGGCGGACGCCGCCGAGGTCAGCCGCAGCACCGCCTCGCAGTGCACCTTGAGCATCCGCAGCTCGTCCGCCATCGGCACCTCGAGGTAGCGGCCCTTGTGGCCGAAGCCGGCGTTGTTGACCAGCAGATCCACCGGGTGCTTGCGGTCCGCGAGCCGTGCCTCGACGGCCTCGATGCCCTCGTCCTCCGCGAGATCGGCGCGGAGCACCTCGACCTCCACGCCATGGCGGTCGTGGAGCTCGGTCGCCTGCTCGCTCAGCCGCTTCTCGTCGCGGGCCACCAGCACCAGGTTCTTTCCGTCGGCCGCCAGCCGCCGCGCGAAGGCCGCGCCGATGCCGGCCGTCGCTCCCGTGATCAGTGCAGTCGTCATACGGGAACGTTAGTGCTCGGCGGCCCCCCGTGAAGACCATCCCGGCCCCTCCCCACCCCCCGGTGGCAGCTTGGGGCTTCCCTTTTCACCCCAAGCTTCGCTTATGCTCGGCCGTATGATCGAGGCTCGTCATCTCAGGGTGCTCCGCGCCGTGGCCGCGACCGGCTCGTTCTCGGCGGCGGCGCGGGAGTTGGGGTGCACCCAGCCCGCCGTCAGCCAGCAGATGAAGGCCCTGGAGCAGTCCACCGGCACGCCGCTGCTGGTGCGCACGGGCCGCGAAATGCGGCTGACCCAGGCCGGCGAGGCGCTGGTGCGGCATGCCGCGGGGATCCTGGCCGGGCTGACGGCCGCCGAGGAGGAGATCGCGGCGATCGCCGGGCTGCGCGCCGGGCGGGTGCGCCTGGTCTCCTTCCCCAGCGCCAGCTCGACGCTGGTGCCGAGCGCGCTCGCGGAGATGCGGGCCGCCCACCCGGGGACCCGGGTCTCGCTCGTGGAGGCCGAGCCGCCGCGCTCGGTGGAGATGCTGCGCGAGGGAGAGTGCGAGATCGCGCTGGCCTTCCGCTACCCCGACGTGCGCGACACCGGGCCGGGCACCCCCGAGGTCGGGGCCCTGCCCGGGCCCGAGGGCCCCTGGGGCCGGGACGACCTGGTGGTGCGCCCGCTGCTGACGGATCGTCTGATCGGTGTGGTGCCGGAGGGGCACCCACTGGCCGGTGCCGAGCGGATCGGGATAGCGGAGCTGGCGGACGACCCGTGGATCGCCGGGTGCCCGCGCTGCCGGCGGCATCTGGTGGAGATCTGCGAGAGCGCGGGGTTCACGCCCCGGATCGACTTCGCGACGGACGACTACCCGGCGGTGTTCGGCCTGGTCGGCGCGGGGCTCGGGGTCGCGGTGATGCCGGAGCTGGCGCTGGAGACGGTGCGCCCGAAGGGGACGCGGACCGTGGCGGTCGAGCCGGTGGTGCAGCGCGAGGTCGTGGCGCTCACGCTGCCGGACCTGGCGCGGGTGCCGGCCGTGGCCGCGATGCTGGACCAGCTGACGGCGGCCGCGCGGCAGTAGCCCGTCGCGGCAGTAGAACGTCGCGGCGGTAGCCCGTCACGGCAGTAGAACGTTTCTGCAAGCTGCCGGGCGTGCCCGGCTACGCGCCGACCGGGCCGGACGACGCCGTGATGGAGCGGTGCCGGGCGCGTCCCATCAGCTCTTCGCGCTCGTCCTCGGTGAGGCCGCCCCACACGCCGTAGGGCTCCCGTACGGCCAGCGCGTGCGCCGCGCACTCCGCGCGCACCGGACAGCGCATGCACACCTCTTTCGCGGAGGCCTCGCGGGCGCTGCGGGCGGCTCCGCGTTCCCCCTCGGGATGGAAGAAGAGCGAGCTGTCGACCCCGCGGCACGCCGCCAGGAGCTGCCAGTCCCAGAGGTCGGCGTTGGGACCGGGAAGGCGGGAGAAATCTGCCATTGCATGTCCCCTCGAAGCGTGCTCGAAGCGGGCGGTTTGGCCGTGATGAAAATATGACTCATTGCGAATCTAGCCACACATGGCAGCAGATGGGAAGAAATGAGGGTCCGAGTGGGCAAATGGGGCATAGCTTGAACAGAGAGCCGGGCGCCCCCAATGCGCCCTGCTCTGTATCCGCGCCCTCACGTAGAGTGCCGAACGTGGTCGAGCAGGCCCGTAACTCTTTCGGGTGACCGTCGTTGAGAGTGCGGAGGCGGTTGACGAATGAAGCACCGGGCAGCCGGCCAGGGTGCCCGCCAAGACGTCAATCGCACAGGTGACGATCAGTACCAGCCTGGAGGCTCAAGGTGACGCGCATCAGCTGCGGAGGGCGGTCATGACATCCGTCCTCGTCTGCGACGACTCCCCGCTTGCCCGAGAGGCGCTCCGGCGTGCGGTGGCGACCGTGCCCGGCGTCGAGCGCGTGACGACGGCGGCCAACGGCGAGGAAGTCCTCCGCCGCTGGGGCGCCGATCGTTCGGATCTCATTCTCATGGACGTACGCATGCCCGGACTGGGCGGCGTCGAGACCGTGCGCCGGCTGCTCTCCGCCGACCCCGGCGCCCGCATCATCATGCTCACGGTCGCCGAGGACCTGGACGGGGTGGCGCTCGCCGTCGCTGCCGGCGCGCGCGGCTATCTGCACAAGGACGCCTCGCGGGCCGAGCTGCGCGCCACGGTCACCCAGGCGCTCGCCGACCCGACCTGGCGGCTCGCCCCCCGGCGGCTGCGCTCGGCCGAGATGGGCGCCGCGCCCACGCTCACCGCGCGGGAGATCCAGGTGCTGGAGGGCATGAGTCACGGGCGGTCCAACGCCGAGATCGGCCGCGAGCTCTTCCTCTCCGAGGACACCGTCAAGACCCACGCCCGCCGGCTCTTCAAGAAGCTGGGCGCCTCCGACCGGGCGCACGCCGTCGCGCTCGGCTTCCGCTGGGGTCTGGTCCGCTAGGCGCTCCCGACGGGGTCAGGGGCGGCGTGCCGTGCATCGAAGCGGGGGACCGGGGTACCCCGCCCGCCGTGGAGCGGGCGGGGCGAAGCGGTGCGGACGGCCGGAGCTCCCGGCCCGCTGCACGTTTCCCGCGCGCTGCCGCATCCTTGGAGTATGGAGTTCCTCGGGGACGGCTCGGTCGGGCGTGATGGGAGGGCACGGGAGATGACTGCCGGCGCACCCGCTCATAACGCTTCGGTGCACAACTACGGACGCGGTGCCACGGACAATCCGGCCTCAAGGCACCATGGACCGATGCGCGACGATGACGAGACGGCGATTATCGGCGCCCTCGTCGCCCGCGCCGTCGAGGGGGACCGGAAGGCCACCCACGACCTGCTCGCCCTGGTGCATCCGCTCGCGCTGCGCTACTGCCGCACGCGGCTGTCGCGGCTGCCCGGCGATGCCCGCCACTTCGTCGACGACCTCGCCCAGGAGGTCTGTCTCGCGGTGCTGTGCGCCCTGCCGCGCTACCGCGACACGGGACGGCCCTTCGAGGCGTTCGTCGTGGCCATCGCCGCGCACAAGGTCGCCGACCTCCAGCGCGCCGCCATGCGGCACCCCGGCAGCACGGCCGTGCCCTCCGACGAGATGCCGGAGCAGCCGGACGACTCGCTCGGGCCCGAGGAGCGCGCGCTGCTCAGCAGCGACGCGGAGTGGGCCAAGAAGCTGCTGGCCAACCTTCCGGAGAACCAGCGGGAGCTCGTCCTGCTGCGCGTCGCCGTCGGGCTGACCGCCGAGGAGACCGGGCAGATGCTGGGGATGTCGCCCGGCGCCGTCCGGGTCGCCCAGCACCGGGCGCTGAGCAGGCTGCGGGCACTCGCCGAACAGTGAATCCGGCGCGGAATCGGGCGCACGGACGTGCGATTGGTGCGATTCTCCAAGTGATGCGAGCCTCAGTCCTCGTGGAATGGGACACCGGCGACGGCCGTTAGCATGGGAGTCCTCGCCGGGGCAAGGGGGTCCGGGGCCCCGCGGCGGCCGCCGCCGGTGTCGCGGCCCTGGGGGAACCTGGGTAATCACTCCATTTGGGAAGGTGTCATGACTGACAACGTCGACGGAATGCCCGCGAAGTTCGCGATGCTCGGTCTGACATACGACGACGTCCTGCTGCTGCCGGGTGCCTCGGAGGTGCTCCCGAACGCCGTCGACACCTCCTCCCGGGTATCGCGCAACGTGCGCGTCAACATCCCGCTGCTGTCCGCCGCCATGGACAAGGTCACCGAGGCGCGGATGGCCATCGCCATGGCCCGCCAGGGCGGTGCGGGCGTGCTCCACCGCAACCTGTCCGTCGAGGACCAGGCCAACCAGGTCGACCTGGTCAAGCGCTCCGAGTCCGGCATGGTCTCCGACCCGATCACGGTCCGCCCGGACGCCACCCTCGCCGAGGCCGACGCGCTGTGCGCGAAGTTCCGCATCAGCGGCGTGCCGGTCACCGACCCGGCGGGCAAGCTGCTCGGCATCGTCACCAACCGCGACATGGCCTTCGAGCTGGACCGCAGCCGTCAGGTCCGCGAGGTCATGACCCCGATGCCGCTGGTCACCGGCAAGGTCGGCATCTCCGGCGACGACGCGATCGAGCTGCTGCGCCGCCACAAGATCGAGAAGCTGCCGCTGGTGGACGACGCCGGCGTGCTCAAGGGCCTGATCACGGTCAAGGACTTCGTCAAGGCCGAGAAGTACCCCAACGCCGCCAAGGACGCCGAGGGCCGTCTGATCGTCGGCGCCGCGGTGGGCGTCGGCGACGAGTCGTACGACCGCGCGCAGGCGCTGGTCGAGGCCGGCGTGGACTTCCTCGTCGTGGACAGCGCCCACGGCCACAGCCGGGGCATCCTCGACATGATCGCCAAGATCAAGTCGAACATCGACGTCGATGTCGTCGGCGGCAACGTCGCCACCCGCGACGGCGCCCAGGCGCTGATCGACGCCGGTGCGGACGGTGTGAAGGTCGGCGTCGGCCCGGGCTCCATCTGCACCACCCGCGTGGTCGCCGGCATCGGGGTCCCCCAGGTCACCGCGATCTACGAGGCCGCCCAGGCGTGCCACGCGGCCGGCGTGCCGCTCATCGGCGACGGCGGCCTGCAGTACTCCGGCGACATCGCCAAGGCGATCGCCGCCGGCGCGGACACGGTGATGCTCGGCTCGCTGCTGGCGGGCTGCGAGGAGTCGCCGGGCGAGATGGTCTTCATCAACGGCAAGCAGTTCAAGTCCTACCGGGGCATGGGCTCGCTGGGCGCGATGCAGTCGCGCGGCCAGGCCCGCTCGTACTCCAAGGACCGCTACTTCCAGGACAACGTCCTCTCCGAGGACAAGCTCGTCCCCGAGGGCATCGAGGGCCAGGTGCCCTACCGCGGCCCGCTGTCCTCGGTCGCCCACCAGCTCGTCGGCGGCCTGCGTGCCTCCATGGGCTACGTCGGCTCGGCGACGGTGCCGGAGCTGAAGGAGAAGGGCCGCTTCGTGCGGATCACGTCGGCGGGCCTGAAGGAGAGCCACCCGCACGACATCCAGATGACCGTCGAGGCTCCCAACTACTCCCGCCGGTAGTAGTCGGAGTTTCGTACAGCTTCGTACACAGCGCTCCCCGAGCCCGCGGCCACCAGGCCGCGGGCTCCGCCGCGTCGGGGATACTGGATGCGGCAGACGGAGCGCCAGAGCAAGTGGAAAGGCCACAGACGTGACTGAGATCGAGATCGGGCGCGGCAAGCGCGGCCGCCGGGCGTACGCGTTCGACGACATCGCCGTCGTCCCCAGCCGGCGTACCCGTGACCCCAAGGAGGTCTCGATCGCCTGGCAGATCGACGCCTACCGCTTCGAGCTGCCGTTCCTGGCCGCCCCCATGGACTCGGTCGTCTCGCCCGAGACCGCCATCCGCATCGGCGAGCTCGGTGGCCTCGGTGTGCTCAACCTCGAGGGCCTGTGGACCCGCTACGAGGACCCGGAGCCGCTGCTGGCGGAGATCGCCGAGCTGGACGAGCGCACCGCGACCAAGCGGCTGCAGGAGATCTACGCCGCCCCGATCAAGGAGGAGCTGATCGGGCAGCGCATCAAGGAGGTCCGCGACTCCGGTGTCGTGACCGCCGCCGCGCTGTCGCCGCAGCGCACCGCGCAGTTCTCCAAGGCCGTCGTCGACGCGGGCGTGGACATCTTCGTCATCCGCGGCACGACCGTCTCCGCCGAGCACGTCTCCGGTGCCGCCGAGCCGCTGAACCTCAAGCAGTTCATCTACGAGCTCGACGTGCCGGTGATCGTCGGCGGCTGCGCCACCTACACCGCCGCCCTGCACCTGATGCGCACGGGCGCGGCGGGCGTGCTCGTCGGCTTCGGCGGCGGTGCCGCCCACACCACCCGCAACGTCCTGGGCATCCAGGTCCCGATGGCGACCGCCGTCGCCGACGTGGCCGCCGCCCGCCGGGACTACATGGACGAGTCCGGCGGCCGCTACGTCCACGTCATCGCGGACGGCGGCGTGGGCTGGTCCGGCGACCTGCCCAAGGCCATCGCCTGCGGTGCCGACGCCGTGATGATGGGCTCCCCGCTCGCGCGCGCCACCGACGCGCCGGGCCGCGGCCACCACTGGGGCATGGAGGCCGTGCACGAGGACGTGCCGCGCGGCAAGCGCATGAACCTGGGCGTGGTCGGCAGCACCGAGGAGATCCTGCTCGGCCCCTCGCACACCCCGGACGGTTCCATGAACTTCTTCGGCGCCCTGCGCCGGGCCATGGCCACCACCGGCTACAGCGAGCTCAAGGAGTTCCAGCGCGTCGAGGTGACGGTCGCGCCGTCGCAGCACGACAAGCGCTGACCCGGCAGCGAGCCGCAGGGGCCCGGACCGTCACGCGGTCCGGGCCCTTCGCGTTGTCCTCGCGTTGTCCGGAGGCCGACGTCAGCGCCGTATAAAGGTTCGATCGTAGGGAATACTGGCGACTTATGGCGCAAAGCAAGTCGTTCAGCGGCAGGGACATGGGTATCGATCTCGGCACCGCGAACACGCTGGTGTACGTGCGGGGGAAGGGAGTGGTGCTCAACGAGCCCTCGGTCGTCGCCGTCAACGCCGATGACGGCAGTGTGCTGTCGGTGGGCTCCGAGGCCAAGTCGACCATCGGCCGCACCCCCTCGAACATCGTCGCCGTGCGCCCGCTGCGCGACGGCGTCATCGCGGACTTCGAGATAGCCGAGCGGATGATGCGGCACTTCATCAAGAAGGTGCTGGGCAACCGCCGCTTCTCCCGGCCGCGCGTCGTGGTGTGCGTGCCGTCCGGGATCACCGGTGTCGAGCGCCGGGCCGTCATCGAGGCGGCGGCGGGTGCCGGGGCGCGCGCGGTGCACCTGGTCGAGGAGCCGATGGCGGCGGCGATCGGCGCGGGCCTGCCGGTGAGCGAGCCGACCGGCTGCATGGTCGTCGACATCGGCGGCGGCACCACCGAGGTCGCGGTGATCTCGCTGGGCGGCATCGTCACCGCGCGCTCGGTGCGCACGGCCGGTGACGCGATGGACGCCGCGATCATCTCCTATGTGAAGAAGAAGTACGCCCTCGCGATCGGTGAACGGACCGCCGAGGACCTCAAGATGAGCATCGGCTCGGCCTCGCCGGTCTACTGGGCGCCCGCGAACCCCTCCGCCGAGGACGGCGGCGACCCGGAGGAGACGCAGGGCCTGGTGCCCTCGGACCGGGCCGTGATCCGGGGCCGTGACCAGGTCAGCGGTCTGCCCAAGACGCTGGAGCTGACGGCCGACGAGATCCGGCACGCGCTGGCCGAGCCGGTCGACGCCATCGTCATGGCCGTGCGTCAGACCCTGGACGAGACGCCGCCGGAGCTCTCCGGCGACATCATGGACCGCGGCATCGTCCTGACCGGCGGCGGCGCGCTGCTGCGCGGCCTGGACGTCCGGCTCAGCCGGGAGCTGGACATCCCCGTGGTCATCGCCGAGAACCCGCTGGACTGCGTCGCGATCGGCACCGGCCGCTGCGTGGAGGACTTCTCCTCCCTGCGGACCGTGCTGGACGCCCAGCCGAACCGGCTGCTGGCGACCGGACGGCTGTGACCGGGAGCCTCGTCAGAGGCGGTGGGCCGCGCCCGCGGGGGTAGCCCCGCGGGTGTCGAGCAGCAACTGCGCCTTGACCGCCAGGCCCTGGAGGTCGTACGTGCGGTGGTGCTGCAGAAGGACCGTCAGGTCGGCCTCGGCCGCCGCCTCGTAGAAGCAGTCGGCGCGCGGCACGGGCCGGCCGAGCACACGCCAGCCGTGCACGTGCGGGTCGTGGTAGCTGAGCTGGGCGCCCAGTTCCATCAGCCGTGAGGCGATCTCGCGGGCGGGCGAGCCCTCCTGGTCGGCGACGTCGGCCTTGTAGCTGACGCCCAGCAGGAGCACGCGGGCGCCGCGCGCGGACTTGCCGTGCTCGTTCAGCAGGGTGGCGCAGCGCTGGATGACGTAGCGCGGCATGCGGCCGTTGACCTCCTGCGCCAGCTCGACCATGCGCAGCGGGTAGCCCTGGCTGCGGCGCTCGTAGCAGAGGTAGCTGGGGTCGATGGGCACGGCGTGGCCCCCCACCCCGGGCCCCGGCCGGAAGGCCTGGAAGCCGAACGGCTTGGTCTCCGCGCAGCGCAGCACGTCCCACAGGTCGACGCCGATGTCGTGGCAGTAGACCGCCATCTCGTTGGCCAGGGCGATGTTGACGTGCCGGTAGTTGGTCTCCAGGACGTTGACGGCCTCGGCCTCGCGGGCTCCCCGGGCGCGGACGACCTTGTCGCAGATCCGTCCGTAGAAGGCGGCGGCGGCCTCCGTGCAGGCCGGGGTGAGACCGCCGATGACCTTGGGGATGCCGGCGAGGCGGTGCCGGCGGTTGCCGGGGTCGTGGCGGCTGGGGGAATAGGCGAGGTGGAAGTCCCGGCCGGCGCGCAGCCCCGAGCCGGCCTCCAGGACGGGGCGGACGAAGTCCTCCGTGGTGCCGGGGGCGACGTGGGACTCCAGGATGACGGTGGTGCGCGGGCGCAGCCGGGCGGCCAGCGCGCGGGCGGCGTCGCCCACCTCGGCGAGGTCCAGCGTGCGGTCCTCGCCGAGCCGGGTGGGTGCGCAGATCACGGCCGTGCGGACCCGGCCGAGCTCGGCGTCCTCGGTCGTGGCGCGGAAGCCGGCGGAAACCATGCGGCGGATCTCGGCGGCGGTCAGCGCGCCGTCGTCACCGGGCGGCAGCCGTCCCGCGCGCAGCTCGGCCACCACACCGGGGTCGGGGTCGTAGCCGACGGTCGCGATGCGGGCGGCGGTGGCGGCCTGGGCGAGGGGAAGCCCCAGGTGGCCGAGGCCGATGACGGCGAGGTCTGCGGGCATGGCTGAAGCGGTCCTTCCCGGCGCAGGGGGCAGCCGTTACATCAGGTTAGGCGCCAATATGACTGTTATGCGGTATTGCCGTCGCCGGGCCGCGCACGGGTTGCCGGCCCGTGCACCGGTTCCTGTGAGGCCGAACCGCCGGTTCTGGGGCAGCATCGAAGGAGGACGGAGCAAACCTGCGGCCCCGCGGGAGGCGTGTGGTGAGGACGGCGACACTCGGTCCGGCCGAG
>NZ_JBFAPH010000029.1:0-31647 GCF_040675635.1 Streptomyces sp. NPDC049577 | reverse complement strand
GGTTGATAGGCCAGGTGTGGAAGACCGGTAACGGTTGGAGCTGACTGGTACTAATAGGCCGAGGGCTTGTCCTCAGTTGCTCGCGTCCACTGTGTTAGTTCTGAAATAACGAACAGTCATGAACTGGTTTCGTTGAATTTCATAGTGTTTCGGTGGTCATAGCGTTAGGGAAACGCCCGGTTACATTCCGAACCCGGAAGCTAAGCCTTTCAGCGCCGATGGTACTGCATGGGGGACCGTGTGGGAGAGTAGGACGCCGCCGAACTATTGTTGAGAGAAAGCCCTGGCAGGGTTCCCCTGCCAGGGCTTTCTCGCGTTTACGGCCGTTCACTCCCACCCCTCCGCACGTCTCGTCGCCCGCGGACGGTAAGGTCATGAGGCATCGTTGTCACGTTTCCCCACAGGAGGCCCCCGGGTGGAGGTCCAGGAGACGCGCGTCCAGACCGACCGTGTCCTCACCATCCCGAACATCCTCAGCATGGCGCGCCTGGTCGGCGTACCACTCTTCCTGTGGCTGATTCTCCAGAAGTACGACGGCTGGGCGTTGCTCGTGCTGGCCCTCAGCGGTGTGAGCGACTATCTCGACGGAAAGCTCGCCCGGCGCTGGAATCAGATCAGCAATCTCGGCCGGCTGCTCGACCCGGCCGCCGACCGGCTCTACGTCCTCTCCACCCTGTTCGGCCTGACCTGGAGGGAGATCCTCCCGCTCTGGCTGACCGTGGCCCTGCTCGCGCGGGAGGCGATGCTGCTGGTCATGGTGGGAGTGCTGAGGCGGCACGGCTATCCGCCGCCGCAGGTGAACTTCCTCGGGAAGGCCGCCACCTTCAACCTCATGTACGCGTTCCCCTTGCTGCTTCTCAGTGACGGCGAGGGATGGCCGGCGCAGCTCGCCGCGATTTTCGGATGGGCGTTCGCCGGATGGGGTACAACCCTCTATTGGTGGGCAGGAATCCTCTATGTGGTTCAGGTCCGCCGACTCGTGAAGGCGGACGCCACGGCCGACTGATCTCGAGCGCGGGCGTCGGGCGCGAGAAGTCGGCATGACCGTCGTCTCCCAAGGAGGACGCTTCCGACATGAAGGCCGTCGTGATGGCCGGTGGCGAAGGCACTCGTCTTCGCCCCATGACCTCGAGCATGCCCAAGCCGCTCCTGCCGGTGGCCAACCGGCCGATCATGGAGCATGTGCTGCGCCTGCTCAAGCGGCACGGGCTCACAGAGACCGTGGTGACCGTGCAGTTCCTCGCCTCCCTCGTCAAGAACTACTTCGGTGACGGTGAGGAACTCGGCATGGAACTCACCTATGCCAACGAGGAAAAGCCGCTCGGCACGGCGGGCAGCGTCAAGAACGCAGAAGAGGCACTCAAGGACGATGCGTTCCTGGTCATCTCAGGCGACGCCCTCACCGATTTCGACCTGACGGACCTGATCCGCTTCCACAAGGAAAAGGGCGCGCTCGTCACCGTCTGCCTCACCCGCGTGCCCAATCCCCTGGAATTCGGCATCACCATCGTCGACGACGAGGGAAAGGTCGAGCGCTTCCTGGAGAAGCCGACCTGGGGCCAGGTCTTCTCGGACACCGTGAACACCGGAATTTACGTCATGGAGCCCGAGGTCTTCGACTACGTGCGCCCCGACGTCCCCGTCGACTGGTCCGGCGATGTCTTCCCGCAGCTGATGAAGGACGGCAAGAAGGTCTACGGCTACATCGCCGAGGGCTACTGGGAGGACGTCGGCACCCACGAGAGCTACGTCAAGGCCCAGGCCGACGTCCTGGAAGGCAAAGTCGACGTCGACATAGACGGATTCGAGATCTCGCCGGGCGTCTGGGTCGCCGAAGGCGCCGAAGTACATCCCGACGCGGTGCTGCGCGGCCCGCTCTACATCGGCGACTACGCGAAGGTGGAAGCCGGCGCGGAAATCCGCGAACACACCGTCGTCGGCTCCAACGTCGTCGTCAAGCGCGGTGCCTTCCTGCACAAGGCGGTAGTCCACGACAACGTCTACATCGGCCAGCAGTGCAATCTCCGCGGTTGCGTCGTCGGCAAGAACACCGACATCATGCGTGCCGCGCGGATCGAGGACGGCGCGGTCATCGGCGATGAATGCCTCGTCGGCGAGGAATCGATTATTCAGGGCAACGTCCGGGTCTATCCGTTCAAGACCATCGAGGCGGGCGCCTTCGTCAACACCTCGGTCATCTGGGAGTCCCGGGGACAGGCTCATCTGTTCGGCACGCGCGGCGTTTCCGGCATCCTCAACGTCGAGATCACCCCGGAGCTCGCGGTCCGGCTCGCCGGCGCGTACGCGACCACGCTGAAGAAGGGCGCCACGGTCACCACCGCGCGCGACCACTCCCGAGGCGCGCGGGCGCTCAAGCGCGCGGTGATCTCCGCACTCCAGGCCAGCGCCATCGACGTCCGCGACCTGGAGAACGTACCGCTGCCGGTGGCCCGGCAGCAGACCGCGCGCGGCAGCGCCGGCGGCATCATGATCCGTACGTCGCCGGGTGTGCCCGACTCGGTGGACATCATGTTCCTCGACGAGCGCGGCGCCGACCTCTCCCAGGCCGGGCAGCGCAAGCTCGACCGCGTCTACGCCCGCCAGGAGTACCGGCGGGCCTTCCCCGGCGAGATCGGTGACCTGTCCTTCCCGGCGAGCGTCTACGACTCCTACACGAGCTCGGTGCTCAACGCGGTGGACACCACCGGCGTCGCCGAGGCGGGGCTCAAGGTCGTCGTCGACGCCTCGAACGGCAGCGCGGGGCTGGTGCTGCCCAGCCTCCTGGGTCGGCTCGGCGTCGACGCGCTCACCATCAACCCCGGTCTCGACGAGGCCCGTCCCACCGAGACCGCCGACACCCGCCGCTCCGGGCTCGTCCGGCTCGGGGAGATCGTGGCGTCCGCACGCGCCGCCTTCGGTGTGCGGTTCGACCCGGTGGGCGAGCGGATCTCGCTGGTCGACGAGCGCGGTCGCATCGTCGAGGACGACCGGGCCCTGCTCGTCCTGCTCGACCTGGTCGCCGCCGAGCGGCGCAGCGGGCGCGTGGCCCTGCCGGTCACCACGACCCGCATCGCCGAGCAGGTGGCCGCGTACCACGGGACGCAGGTCGAGTGGACGACCACCTCCCCCGACGACCTCACCCGGGTCGGCCGTGCCGACAGCACGATCTTCGGCGGCGACGGGCGCGGTGGGTTCATCGTCCCGGAGCACAGCAGCGTCTTCGACGGCACGGCCGCGTTCGTCCGTCTCATCGGTCTCGTGGCCCGGACGCAGCTCACCCTCAGCCAGATCGATGCCCGTATCCCGCGGGCGCATGTGCTGCGCCGTGACCTGGCCACGCCGTGGGCGGTCAAGGGCCTGGTCATGCGGCACGTGGTCGAGGCCGCCGGTGACCGGTCGGTGGACACCACCGACGGGGTGCGGGTGGTCGAGGCCGACGGGCGCTGGGTGCTGGTGCTGCCCGACCCGTCCGAGGCCGTGACGCACCTGTGGGCGGAGGGCCCCGACGACGCCTCCGCGCAGGCTCTGCTGGACGAGTGGTCGGCGGTCGTGGACGGCGCCGGGCGCTGACCCGGCCCGGCCTGTCGCGGCCGTCGCCACGACCTCGTCAGGGCGTCGTCCCCCGCATCCCCCCGGCACGCCGGTGGGGCCATTGGGAGACGACGCCCCCGACGTGCGACGATGTGCGGCATGTCGCAGCAGCCCCCCGTTCGGAGCACCTCGTCGCCGCCGCGCCCCGACGCGTCGATGTCGCTGCTGACCAATGTGATGGATCACAGCCTCGACGACGGCTACGCCGAGGCGGCCGCCCGGCGCGCGGAGGGCGGCCAGGGACTGCCCGGGAAGCTGCGGGCCAAGCTGGGCCTGGCGGCGGCCCTGCTGCTGGCCGCGCTGGTGGTCACGCTGGGCGCGGTGCAGGCCCGGATATCGGCACCGACCCTGGCCAAGGAGCGCCAGCAGCTCATCAACCGCATCCAGAACGAGACCTCGGCCGCGGACGCGCTGCAGAAGAACGTCGACGGCCTGCGCGACTCGGTCGGCACCAAGCAGCGTGACGCCCTGCGGAAACACGGCGGGGACAAGGCGGAGTTGGTGTCCCTGCTGGCCGGCGCCACCCCCGTGCGGGGGCCGGGGGTCAAAGTGGTCGTCGACGACGCGAAACAGGCCAAGAGCAGCGGTGGCGGGCCCCGGGAGAACACCGGGTTCTCCGACACGGGCCGGGTGCGGGACCGGGACATGCAGCGTGTCGTCAACGGCCTGTGGCAGTCCGGTGCGGAGGCGATCGCGATCAATGGGCAGCGGTTGACGGCGCTGTCGGCGATCAGGGCCGCCGGTGAGGCCATACTGGTGGACAACAAGCCGCTGGTGCCGCCGTACACGGTGCTGGCGATCGGGAACGGGCAGCGGCTGAGCACCGCTTTCCAGGACAGTGCGGACGGCCAGTACCTGCACGTGCTGCAGCAGAACTACGGGGTCCGCGCGAGCATTTCCGCCGAGGACGAGGTCCGGTTGCCGGCCGCGCCGAGTCTGATCGTACGTACCGCAAAGCCAGGGAAGGGCACATCGTGATCGCCGTATTGGGCCTCATCATCGGAGTCGTGGTCGGGCTGGTGGTCCGCCCCGTGGTGCCGACGGCGGTCGAGCCCTACCTGCCCATCGCCGTCGTCGCCGCGCTCGACGCGGTCTTCGGCGGTCTGCGGGCCATGCTGGACGGGATCTTCGACGACAAGGTCTTCGTGGTGTCCTTCCTGTCCAACGTGGTCGTGGCGGCACTGATCGTCTTCCTCGGCGACAAGCTCGGCGTCGGGGCGCAGTTGTCCACCGGCGTCGTCGTCGTCCTGGGCATCCGCATCTTCTCCAACGCGGCCGCCATCCGGCGCCATGTCTTCCGGGCGTGAGGTGGGACCATGAGCACTGACGACACGTCCGGACAGCCGAACGGTCCCGGAAGGCGGGACGACGAGCAGGAGCCGCAGCCGAAGGACCAGCGGTCCCGGGAGGAGCGGTCCCAGGAGCAGGAGCCCCGGGCTCAGGGGCCCGACGGGGCGGCGCGTCCCGAGCCGGCCGGTGGGCCCGGCGAGCCCGCACCGCGGTCCGGGCCGGAACCCGAGCCCGGCCCCGAGCCCGCTCCCGGCCCCCGGGTCGCCCCCGAGCAGGGCCCGGAGGCCGAGCCCGGTCCCGCGCCGTTGACGGGACGTCAACGGCTGGTGAAGGGCCTGTGGCCGCCGCGCCTGACGCGGGCCCAGCTCACCGTCGCGGCGCTGCTGTGCGTCCTCGGCCTCGGCCTGGCCATCCAGGTCCGCTCCACCAGCGACAACAGCGCGCTGCGCGGTGCCCGGCAGGAGGACCTCGTCCGGATCCTCGACGAGCTGGACAACCGCACCAAGCGCCTGGAGGACGAGAAGCGCAAGCTGGAGGGCCAGCGGACGGAGCTGGAGAGCAGTTCCAACCAGGCCGCCGAGGCCCGTAAGCAGACCGAGCAGAAGGAGGAACAGCTCGGGGTGCTCGCGGGCACGGTGGCGGCCCAGGGGCCCGGCATCGAACTCACCGTGAGCGACGGCAAGGGCGCCGTGGAGGCGGACATGCTGCTGGACACCATCCAGGAGCTGCGCGCGGCCGGTGCCGAGGCGATCCAGATCAACGACGTCCGGGTCGCCGCCGACACCTACTTCTCGGGCTCCGCGGGCCGGGTGGAGATCGATGGCAAAAAGGTCTCCCAGCCCTATAAGTTCAAGGTCATCGGGAAGCCCCAGGATCTGGAGCCGGCGCTGAACATCCCCGGTGGGGTGGTGCAGACTCTGGAGAAGGAGCAGGCCGGTGTCTCGGTCTCGCGGTCTGAGAAGATCATTGTGGATGCCTTGCGCCCGGCGAAGCGGCCTGACTACGCTCGGTCGTCATCGCAGTGAGGCGGGGGTGCCCCCGGGGTCCGCGGGGAGGGCGGGCGGTAGCGGGGGGTCGGCGCACCAAG
Source organism: Streptomyces sp. NPDC049577 (assembly GCF_040675635.1). Classification (NCBI taxonomy): domain Bacteria; kingdom Bacillati; phylum Actinomycetota; class Actinomycetes; order Kitasatosporales; family Streptomycetaceae; genus Streptomyces; species Streptomyces sp. NPDC049577. The sequence goes on along the minus strand of NZ_JBFAPH010000029.1, from coordinate 25,679 downwards.
TCGGGGGTGCGTGATGGAAACTGTCTGTTGACCACGGACGTTGTAAGGATGTCCGGGTCGGACGGTGTGTGCATCGAGGGTTTGTCCTGCCCCACGGGCGGGTCTGTTTCGGTCAAGGGGAATCGCCCGTGAAGTTGTTTGCGAAGTTGTTCGGCAAGAGCGCACGCCAGGGCGGCGGCAGCGCCCGCCACCGCGCCTCGGGGCCGGTGGAAGGCGGCCAGGGCGCGCACGAGGAGCGCCCGCTGTTCCGGGACCAGCTCGGCGTCCCGGGGAGCGACATTCCGGGCAGTCAGGGCGCGTCTTCTGTTGACCCTGCCACGGCCGGGCGCATAGGTTTCGGGGCACCAGCGACCTCGAGTGCGGGTGGAGGATCTGCCTTGCCGGTCTGTACGCGGTGTGGCCACCGGAACGCCGAGGCGAGCCGGTTCTGCTCCAACTGCGGTGCGCCGCTGCGGCCCGGGGCCGTCGCCGAGCGCGCCTCGGAGACGACGTCGACGATCTCCATCTCCGGTCTCGAGGCGTACGACTCGGAGACCACGGGACAGACGCCGATCCCCGCCCTCTCGCCCGAGGCCCAGGCCGCGGTCGAGGCGCTGCCCCAGGGCTCGGCGCTGCTGGTCGTCCGCCGCGGGCCGAACTCCGGCAGCCGCTTCCTGCTGGACGGCGAGGTCACCACCGCGGGCCGGCACCCGCAGAGCGACATCTTCCTCGACGACGTGACCGTCTCCCGGCGCCACGTGGAGTTCCGGCGGGAGCAGCACGGCGGTTTCACCGTCACCGACGTCGGCAGCCTCAACGGCACGTACGTCAACCGGGAGCGTATCGACTCGGTGGCGCTGTCCAACGGCGACGAGGTGCAGATCGGCAAGTACCGCCTGGTCTTCTACGGCAGCCAGCGGGGGATCTGACCCTCCCCCCGGAGTCCCTCCGGGGGTACCCCAGGGAAGGGCCATGCTTCGAACACCGTCGGGCGGTACCGGTTCCTCCGGTGCCGCCGGTGCGGAAGGGCGGCTGGTGAGCATCGGCACGGTGCTCAATCTGCTGCGCGAGGAGTTTCCCGAGGTCACCATCTCCAAGATCCGTTTCCTGGAGGCGGAGGGCCTGGTGGAGCCGCAGCGCACGCCCTCGGGCTATCGCAAGTTCAGTTCGGAGGATGTGGAGCGGCTCGGCTTCGTGCTGCGGATGCAGCGCGATCACTATCTGCCGCTGAAGGTCATCCGGGAGCACCTGGACGCCCTGGCCCGCGGTGAGCGGGTCCAGCTGCCCGCTCCCGCCCAGTCCAGGGACCCTCTGGACCTCCCGGAGGGGGTCCTGGCGCCCGCGGCCGCGGAGCCGGGGCCCGAGCGCCCCACGGCGGTACGGATCGGCCGTGAGGAGCTGCTGGCGGCCGCCGGGGTGAGCGCCCCGGAGCTGGCCGAGTGGGAGTCCTACGGCCTTCTCGCCCCCCACCCGGACGGCGGATTCGACGCGGACTGCGTCACGATCGCCAAGCTCGTCGCCGACCTGGGGCGATTCGGGCTGGAGCCGAGGCATCTGCGGGTCATGAAGGCCGCCGCCGACCGTGAGGCCGGCCTGGTCGAACAGGTGGTCGCACCGCTGCGCAGGCACCGCAATCCGCAGACCAGGGCCCATGCCGAGGCCACCACCCGGGAGCTCGCCACCCTCTCCGTACGGCTGCACGCGGCCCTGGTCCAGGCGGCGCTGCGGCTCCGGGCGCAGTGACCGGCGCGGTCCCGACTACCCAAACCCGGCGAGCACGTCCTAGGGTTGCTGTGTGAACGAGCTCGATGTCGTGGGTGTCCGGGTGGAAATGCCCTCAAACCAGCCGATCGTGCTCCTGCGAGAAGTGGGAGGCGACCGCTACCTCCCCATCTGGATCGGACCCGGGGAGGCGACGGCGATCGCCTTCGCCCAGCAGGGCATGGCGCCGGCCCGCCCGCTGACCCACGACCTGTTCAAGGACGTGCTGGAGGCGGTCGGACAGCAGCTCGCGGAGGTCCGCATCACGGATCTGCGGGAAGGCGTGTTCTACGCGGAGCTCGTCTTCGCCAGCGGGGTCGAGGTCAGCGCGAGGCCCTCCGACGCCATAGCGCTGGCCCTGCGCACCGGCACGCCGATCTACGGCAGTGACGGCGTGCTGGACGACGCCGGCATCGCCATCCCGGACGAGCAGGAGGACGAGGTGGAGAAGTTCCGCGAGTTCCTCGACCAGATCTCGCCCGAGGACTTCGGCACCAGCAACCAGTGAACGCCCGCGGCGGGCGCGCCCCGGCGGCCGGTGTCCACCGGCCGTAGGACGACCGCGCGCCGGGGTGTACCGGCGCATTCGAGTAGCCTTTCCCGCTACCGAGACACGTAAAACCACTCTCAGGGTGATTATCACTCGGCGTGCCGAGTGTGGCGATCGTTGACGCACCCCGAGCGACTGCCTACCGTCGAGAAGGCAGGTCAAGGACGGAGGTCGGCGTGAGAAGCACGGGCGACGGTACAGCGGTCGGCAGTCCGTATCCGCTGCGTGGGGGAACGGTCGAGCCGGTGCCCAGCCACCCCGCCGCGGCGGCGGTCACCACTCCGCGCGGGCGCGATTCCGACGGCGCGGCCGGGGCGCCCGGTCCGGGCGGCGACATCGGCGCGGACAGCATCGGATACCGGGGGCCGACGGCGTGCGCCGCGGCCGGTATCACCTATCGGCAGCTCGACTACTGGGCGCGTACGGGGCTGGTGGAGCCCAGCGTCCGGCCGGCCTACGGGTCGGGCAGCCAGCGGCTCTACAGCTTCCGGGACGTGGTCGTCCTCAAGATCGTCAAGCGGCTGCTGGACACCGGCGTCTCCCTGCAGAACATCCGCACCGCCGTCCAGCACCTGCGCTCGCGCGGGCTGGACGACCTGGGGCAGATGACGCTGATGAGCGACGGCGCCACGGTGTACGAGTGCGCGTCGCCGGACGAGGTCGTCGACCTCCTCCAGGGCGGTCAGGGCGTCTTCGGCATCGCCGTCGGCGTGGTCTGGCGGGACGTCCAGAGCGCCCTCGGGCAGCTGCACGGGGAGCGCGTGGACACCGGCGAGACGCTCGTCGGGCACAACCCTGCCGACGAGCTGGCGCGGCGCCGCAACCGGGCCGGCTGACCGGCGCCGGGCCGGCCCGCCCGGCGCCGCCGCGAAGCCCGCTCCGCCGCAGGTCGGCGCCATTGTCAGTGGTGTGCGGCACCATCTGATCCGTGAGAGCCGCGCCGACGATCCTGCACCTGGACATGGACGCCTTCTACGCCTCGGTGGAGCAGGCGTCCAAGCCCAGCCTGCGCGGAAAACCCGTGGTCGTCGGCGGCATCGGTCCGCGGGGCGTGGTCGCCACCGCCTCGTACGAGGCCCGCGTCTACGGCGTGCACTCGGCCATGGCCACGGCCCAGGCCCGCCGGCTGTGCCCCAACGCCGCCTACCTCACCCCGCGCTTCACCCTCTACCGGCAGGTGAGTGACGTGGTCATGGGCCTGCTCGGGGAGCTCTCGCCGCTGGTGGAGCCGCTGAGCCTGGACGAGGCGTTCGTGGATCTCGAGGCCGGCGGCGTGCCGCCGTCCTCCGCGGCGGCCCGCGAGGTGGGGGAGCGGCTGCGGCGGGACATCCGGGCGGCCACCGGGCTGAGCGGCTCGGTCGGGCTCGCCGGCTCCAAGATGTTCGCGAAGATCGCCTCCGAGCAGGCGAAACCTGACGGACTCACCCTGATCGAGCCCGGCACCGAGCTCGAACTGCTCGGCCCCATGTCGGTGCGCACCATCCCGGGCGTCGGCCCGGCCACCGCCGAGGCCCTGCGCCGCGCCGGCATCACCACCGTGGCGGAGACGGCCGAGGCGGGCGAGGCCGAGCTGGTCCGGCTGCTCGGCAGGGCCCATGGCGCCGGGTTGTACGCCCTGGCCACCGGCCATGACGACCGCCCGGTCGTCGCCGAGCGGGACGCCAAGTCCGTCTCGGTCGAGGACACCTTCGCCGAGGACGTCACCGACCGGACCCGGGTGGAGCTGGAGATCGCCCGCCTCGCCGACCGGTGCGTGACCCGGCTGCGGGCCGCGGGGCGGTCCGGGCGCACGGTCTCCATCAAGGTCCGGCGCTACGACTTCTCCACGCTGACCCGCTCCGAGACCCTGCGCGGTCCCACCGACGACCCGACGGTGGTCCGCGAGGCCGCGGCCCGGCTGATCGAGGGCGTGGACACCACGGCCGGCGTGCGGCTGCTGGGCGTCGGCGTCTCCGGCCTCACGGACTACACGCAGGAGGACCTCTTCGCCCAGGCGGCGAGCGAGGCGTCCGCCGGCGAGACGGAGCCGGAGGACACGGCCGGCGAACCCGCCCGCCGGGAGAGACCCCCGGCCCCGGCCGCCCGCAGCTGGCTGCCCGGCCTCGACGTACGGCACGCCGAGTACGGGGCGGGCTGGGTCCAGGGCAGCGGTGTCGGCCGCGTCACCGTCCGCTTCGAGCAGCCCTGGTCCGAGCCCGGCCGGGTGCGGACCTTCGCCGTCGACGACCCCGCCCTGGAGCCGGCCGAGCCGCTCCCGCTCATACGGGACTCCGCGCCGGAGCCGGAGGCCCCGGATCAGGCGGCGGAGCCGGAGGAACCGGGTGCCTCGCCGGAACCGGGGGCGTCCGGCGCCGGGCCCGGCAGCGGGAGCCCGTAGTGGCGGTACAGCTGCAACTCCTGCTCCGGCGAGATGTGGCCGCCCACCCCGAGGTCCGGGGCGTTCCTGATCAGCGCGCGCTCGAAGGGCACGTTCAGCGCGTCGCCCTCGACCCGGCTCGGCGCCAGCGGGACGAAGGCGTCCCGCCCGAACAGGCCCGTGCGCACGGCCGCCCACTCCGGCTCGCCCGTCGCGTCGTCCAGATACACCTCGTCGACCGTGCCGATCTTCGTGCCGTCGCGGTCGAACGCCTTGCGGCCGATCAGGCTCCGGGGGTCGATGTCGCTCTGCACGGGTTCCTCTCCCTCCGTACCCGGCGGTCCGTACCGGGCAGTGCGCCTCTCATCACCACCAAAGGTCACAATGCGGGAACCGGCCACTCGAGAGATCCGGCCAGGAAGGGCCGCTGGTAGGCTGGCCAATGGCCGCAGAATCCGTGCGGGAGAGTCCCACTTCCCGGTCCCGAAAAGGGCCGTGAACGGGCGCCGAAGGAGCAAATCCTCCCCGGAATCTCTCAGGCACACGTACCGCACGGGCGAGGTCACTCTGGAAAGCAGGGCGGGCCCAGGTCAGGCACCATGCCGAAGCCCCTCCTCACCGACGGTGAAAGCCGGATCGTCCGCGCGGCTCCGGTGAAGCTCTCAGGTTGAGATGACAGAGGGGGAGGCCGTCCGGGTACCCGCGCCGTGGTACCCCTCGCAGGTCGTGACGACCAGGAGGCCTCCGCAATGACAGCCCACCGCACGCCCCTCACCGAGCTGGAGCGGGGCACGCCGTTCGAGCAGCGCCACATAGGACCCGACGCCGGGGCCCAGGCCAAGATGCTCGCCCAGGTCGGCTTCGGTTCGCTCGACGAACTCACCGCAGCCGCCGTACCCGAGGTCATCAAGAGCAGCGAGGCGCTCCGGCTGCCCGACGCGCGCACGGAGGCGGAGGTCCTGGCCGAACTGCGCGGCCTGGCGGACCGCAACCAGGTCCTCACCTCGATGATCGGCCTCGGCTACCACGGCACGTTCACCCCGCCGGTCATCCTGCGCAACGTCATGGAGAACCCCGCCTGGTACACGGCCTACACGCCCTACCAGCCCGAGATCTCCCAGGGCCGGCTGGAGGCCCTCCTCAACTTCCAGACCGTCGTCGCCGATCTGACCGGACTGCCCACCTCCGGCGCCTCCCTCCTCGACGAGGGCACCGCGGCCGCCGAGGCCATGGCCCTCTCCCGCCGTGTCGGCAAGGTCAAGCAGGGCGTGTTCCTCATCGACGCCGACGCCCTGCCCCAGACCGTCGCGGTCATCGAGACCCGCGCCGAGCCCACCGGCGTCGAGGTCGTCGTCGCCGACCTGTCCGCGGGCATCCCCGCCGAGATCGCCGAGCGCGGTGTCTTCGGCGTGCTGCTCCAGTACCCGGGCGCCTCCGGCGCCGTCCGCGACCTGCGGCCGGTCATCGAGCAGGCCCACGAGCTCGGCGCGGTCGTCACCGTCGCCGCCGACCTGCTCGCCCTCACCCTGCTCACCTCGCCCGGCGAGCTGGGCGCCGACATCGCCGTGGGCACCACCCAGCGCTTCGGCGTCCCGATGGGCTTCGGCGGCCCGCACGCCGGCTACATGGCCGTGCGCGAGCAGTTCGCCCGCAGCCTGCCCGGCCGCCTCGTCGGCGTCTCCGTCGACGCCGACGGCGACAAGGCCTACCGCCTCGCCCTCCAGACCCGCGAGCAGCACATCCGCCGCGAGAAGGCCACCAGCAACATCTGCACCGCACAGGTGCTGCTGGCGGTCATGGCCGGCATGTACGCCGTCTACCACGGCCCCGAGGGCCTCGCGGCCATCGCCCGCCGCACCCACCGCTACGCCGCGCTGCTCGCCGAGGGCCTGCGCGCCGGCGGCGTCGAGATCGTCCACGACGCCCACTTCGACACCGTCACCGCCCGGGTGCCCGGCCGGGCCGGCGACGTCGTGACCGCCGCACGCGAGCGGGGCGTCAACCTGCGCCGCGTGGACGGCGACCTCGTGGGCATCGCCTGCGACGAGACCACCACCCGCGCCCACCTCGCCGCCGTCTGGGCCGCCTTCGGCGTGGAGGCCGACGTCGAGGAGCTCGACGCGCGGACCGCCGACGCCCTGCCGGCCGGCCTGCTGCGCACCGACGACTACCTCACCCACCCGGTCTTCCACGAGCACCGCTCCGAGACCGCGATGCTGCGCTACCTGCGCCGGCTCGCCGACCGGGACTACGCGCTGGACCGGGGCATGATCCCGCTCGGCTCCTGCACGATGAAGCTCAACGCCACCACCGAGATGGAGCCGGTCACCTGGCCGGAGTTCGGCGCGCTGCACCCCTTCGCCCCCGCCGAGCAGGCCGAGGGCTACCTCACGCTCATCACCGAGCTGGAGGAGCGGCTCGCCGAGGTCACCGGCTACGACAAGGTGTCCCTCCAGCCGAACGCCGGCTCCCAGGGCGAGCTGGCCGGCCTCCTGGCCGTCCGGGCCTACCACCGGGCCAACGGCGACGAGCAGCGCACCGTCTGCCTCATCCCGTCCTCCGCGCACGGCACCAACGCCGCCAGCGCGGTGATGGCCGGCATGCGGGTCGTCGTGGTCAAGACCGCCGACGACGGCGAGGTCGACGCCGAGGACCTGCGCGCCAAGATCGAGCAGTACCGCGACGAGCTGGCCGTCCTGATGATCACGTACCCGTCGACGCACGGCGTCTTCGAGGAGCACGTGGCCGACATCTGCGCGGCGGTGCACGAGGCCGGCGGCCAGGTCTACGTCGACGGCGCCAACCTCAACGCGCTGGTCGGCCTGGCCAAGCCCGGCCACTTCGGTGGCGACGTCTCGCACCTGAACCTGCACAAGACCTTCTGCATTCCGCACGGCGGCGGCGGCCCCGGCGTCGGCCCGGTGGCGGTCCGCGCCCACCTGGCGCCGTACCTGCCCAACCACCCGCTGCAGCCCACCGCCGGCCCGGCCACCGGCGTCGGCCCGATCTCCGCCGCGCCCTGGGGCTCCGCCGGCATCCTGCCGATCTCCTGGGCGTACGTCCGGCTGATGGGCGGCGAGGGCCTCAAGCGCGCCACCCAGGTCGCGGTGCTCGGCGCCAACTACATCGCCAAGCGCCTGGAGCCGCACTACCCGGTGCTCTACACCGGTCCGAACGGTCTGGTCGCGCACGAGTGCATCGTGGACCTGCGCCCGCTGACCAAGGCCACCGGCGTGACCGTGGACGACGTGGCCAAGCGCCTGATCGACTACGGCTTCCACGCCCCGACCATGTCCTTCCCCGTGGCCGGCACGCTGATGATCGAGCCGACCGAGAGCGAGGACCTCGCCGAGCTGGACCGTTTCTGCGATGCGATGATCGCCATCCGCGCGGAGATCGAGAAGGTCGGCTCGGGCGAGTGGGCCAAGGACGACAACCCGCTGCGGAACGCCCCGCACACCGCCGCGTGCGTGGCCGGTGCCTGGGAGCACGCCTACAGCCGTGAGGAGGCCGTCTTCCCGGCGGGCGCCTCGAAGGCCGACAAGTACTGGCCGCCGGTGCGGCGCGTCGACGGCGCGTACGGTGACCGGAACCTGGTCTGCTCCTGCCCGCCGCTGGACGAGTACGACGGCTGACGGGCAGCCTTGGCGCGGCCGCAGGCCGCCGTCATGAGTCGGGGCCGGTTCGGCGATCTCGCCGAGCCGGCCCCTTCATGTTCCGCGACGGTCGCCGCGGGATGTGACGTACATGGTGGTGCGCGGTGTGAGGTGCTGTTGTGGCGGGTAATACCGCATTACGCGGCAGTCACCACCTGATCCGTCCCCAGCGGCCGGTGCGGGGCGATGATCTGCCCGTCCGGAAGCAGCTCACCGGTGTCCTCGAAGCAGAGGACGCCGTTGCACAGCAGGCTCCAGCCCTGTTCGGGGAAGTGCGCCACGAGATGGGCGGCTTCCCGGTCGGCGGAGTCTGCTGAGGGGCACGCGGGCTGGTGCTGGCACATGGAAGGGATCTTTCGCTCTGATGTGGTGGCTGTCCTGCGGCTCGATGCGTTGGTCATGCCGCCCCCCGTGAAGATGTGGTCGGTCGATCCCAGTGTTGCCCTACGGGTAGGGATTCCGCAGGGATTTCACAGTGGTGCTTCTCACAGGATGATGACGCGTCACCCGTGCGGGCGGTTGCTCCCAACGAGAGTGTCACTTCGGGTGGTTCGGCCTGGCCGCCATGGACTAGCCCGGGAGGGTGAGGGCAGCACGGAGCGCCCCGCGGAAGGGGGCCGCGGGGCGCGTGGGACGGCGCGTCAGGCCGATTTCAGCAGTGGCGCGGGGGACAGCCGCAGCGTGAGCACGGGGAGCAGGTCGGCCACCCGGTGCGGACGGTGGGCGGCGATTCCCGGTGGCGCCGGGGCCAGTGGCACCAGGAGGTCGCCGGGTGCGAGCAGGCCCGAGGCGGCGTCGGCCGTGATGTCGCCGTGCAGCCAGAGGGTGAGCATGTAGAGGCCCGGGACGGACAGCAGCCGGGGTTGGTAGGGCGTCGTCAGCGACTCGGCCTGTCGCAGGGCCAGTTCGGTGGAGGCGAGATAGGGGCCCTCGAAGAAGTGGGAGAACGCCCAGCCGTCCGGGGTGAGCATCGCCTCGCCTGCCGCGACGGCCCGGTCGCCGGCCTTGATCAGGAACCGCCACCCGGTGAGCCGGGTGCGGGGTGCGCCGCCGTCCGGCGGTACGTGCTCCAGGACGTGGACGGGGAGTGGGAGTTCGGGACTGAGCGGCGTCTGCGCGGACTTCAGGGACGGAGTGCGTGCCTCACGGACGGCGGTGGGGGAACCGAGGGCCGTGCGGACGCTCCGGAGGGCAGGCGCGGGGGCAGGGGGGACATGCAGCGGCATGGTGGGTCGCCTCTCACTTCGGAGACACGGTGGTGCTGGGCAGGTGCGGACGACGCTGTCGGAGTGCGGGGTCAGAGGGGGGCCGGACCGACTGCCGGGGCGCCTACTCTCTGCCTCAACCCGAGCTTATACGACAGGTGTTCACACAGTGTTTCGTCTAGCTGTCCGCGGCATTTCCGGCAAGGGGAAATCAGGGCGGTTTGCCCGGGGGATTTCGGAGAATATGTCACGAATGCGAGTGCATGACCTCCGCATCTCGCCCGTATACGGTAGGCCGGATCTCGTCGGTGTTTATCACCAGCGCATTGCCGGACAACAGGCAGCCTTCCGTATGCCGCGTGAATGTGCCGGAGTGCGCCCGGGAAGAGCCTACCGGGTACGCGGTCGCCGCGAGGCGTTATGGATCGCCTCGTCTGGGCATCATCGATCGTGACGCGGCGGTCGGGTGCCGCGGGCGGAGCCGGTCGAGGAGGGGCGCACGAATGGGAGAGAAGGTCGTGGCCGAGGGGTTCGACCTCGCCGACCGGCAGCACCACCGGGACAAGCTCCGGCAGTGCCTGGAAGGACTGGCGAGACTGCTGGAGGAGAAGCGCTTCGACCGGCCGAGGAATCTCATGGGCCTGGAGCTCGAGTTGAATCTCGCGGGGGCCGACGGGATGCCGAGCATGGTGAATGCGAAGGTGCTGGAACGTATCGCCAGTCACGATTTCCAGACCGAACTCGGGCAGTTCAACCTGGAAGTGAACATCGTGCCGCACCGGATGTCCGGGCGGGTTCTCGACCAGCTCTCCGAGGAGTTGCGCACCGGTCTGGCCTACGCCGATCGCAAGGCCATGGAAGTCGGTTCCGGAATCGTCATGATCGGAATCCTGCCGACCCTCACCCGCGAGGACCTCGTCTCCGCGAACCTCTCCGCCGCCGACCGGTACTCGATGCTCAACGAGCAGGTGGTGGCCGCCCGCGGCGAGCACTTCACGATAGACATCGCGGGCGTCGAACGACTGACCTGCACGGCCACCTCGATAGCCCCGGAGGCCGCCTGCACGTCCGTGCAGCTGCACCTCCAGGTCACCCCGGGCCGGTTCGCCGCCGTGTGGAACGCCGCACAGGCCGTCGCGGCCGCGCAGATCGCCGTCGGCGCCAACTCGCCGTTCCTCTTCGGCCGTGAGCTGTGGAGGGAGTCCCGGCCGCCGCTGTTCGTCCAGTCCACCGACACCCGCCCGCCCGAGCTCCAGGCCCAGGGCGTGCGGCCCCGCACCTGGTTCGGGGAGCGCTGGATATCCGACGCCTACGAACTGTTCGAGGAAAATCTGCGCTACTTCCCGCCGCTGCTGCCGATATCCGACGACGAGGACCCGCTGCGGGTCCTGGACGAGGGCGGCATACCCCGGCTGCACGAGCTCATCCTGCACAACGGCACGGTCTACCGCTGGAACCGCCCGGTGTACGGCATCGCCGACGGCGTGCCGCACCTGCGCGTGGAGAACCGGGTCCTGCCGGCCGGGCCCACGGTCACCGACGTCATCGCCAACACCGCGTTCTACTACGGTCTGATCCGCAGCCTCGCCGAGGAGCCGCGGCCGGTGTGGACGCGGATGCCGTTCGCCGTCGCCGCCGACAACTTCGACGTCGCCTGCCGCCACGGCATCGACGCCTCCCTGCGCTGGCCCCGGCCCGGACGCAACGGCGGTCTGGCCCGCCTGCCGGCCGTGCGCCTGGTCCGCGACGAACTGCTGCCACTGGCAGCGGCGGGGCTCGACGCCTGGGGCGTGGAGCCGGCCGACCGCGACCGCTATCTCGGGGTCATCGAGGAACGCTGCCGCCGCCGCGTCAACGGGGCGTCCTGGCAGGTCGCCACCTACCACCGCGCCCTGGAGCGCGGCCTGGACCGGGAGCACGCCCTGGCCGCCACCACCCGGCGGTACTGCGAACTGATGCGCACCGGGGAGCCCGTGCACACCTGGCCCACCGGGCTCGCCGACTGACCTGCCCGACCGCACCCCCGGTTCGTCCCGGCCCCGGCCGTCGGGCAAGCTGTGACCCGCGCCTCCGCGCACGTGCGGGGCGGGAGGCAAGGGAGGCAGCGGTGCGGCAGAACGCGCGGGACGGGGCGGACGCCTGCCCGGAGGCGGCACCGCCCGGGCCGCCCTCCGGCGGCACCTTGGACCGGCGCACGCTGCGCGCCGAGACGCTGCTCGTCCTGGCGCTCTCGCTCGGGGCCAGCGCGGTGTCCGCGCTGATCAGCTTCATCGGCTCGGTCACCCGGTCCGGCGCTCTGAAGCACCAGGCCGCCACCCTGAACCCCTCGCACGCCCCCGGCCGGCCCTGGCTCGACCTCGCCTGGCAGCTCTTCGGCATCGCCACCGCGCTCGTGCCCGTCTTCCTGGTGGCCCATCTGCTGCTGCGGGAGGGGCCCGGCCTTCGGGTCATCGGCTTCGACCGTTCGCGCCCCGGCTCCGACCTCGGCCGGGGCGCGGCCGTCGCCGCGGCCATCGGCGGCACCGGCCTGTTCTTCTACCTCGCCGCACGGGCGGCCGGCGCCAATCTGACCGTGGTGCCCGAGTCGCTGCCCGGCGTCTGGTGGAAGATCCCCGTACTGATCGCCTCCGCCGTGCAGAACGCCGTGCTGGAGGAGGTCGTGGTCGTCGGCTATCAGCAGCGCCGTCTCGGGCAACTTGGCTGGACGCCCACGGCCGCGCTCGTCGCGAGCGCGCTGCTGCGCGGCTCCTACCACCTCTACCAGGGCATCGGCGGGCTCATCGGGAACATGGCGATGGGCGTGGTCTTCATCCTGCTCTACCGGCGGTGGGGGCGGGTCGGGCCGCTGGTCGCCGCGCACGCGCTCATCGACGTCGTGGCGTTCGTCGGCTACGCGCTGCTCGCGGGCAAGGTGGGCTGGCTGCCCACCGCCTGATGAACCGGCGCGGGTGCGGGGTCATGTCGTGGTCATGTGCAGGGCGGGTGATAGCCGACGACGTCGCCGACGTTGCGGCGCCACTCCTCGCGCGTGAGCGTCTTGCCGGTGACGGCACAGATCCGGTCGATGGCATGGTCGACGTCCATGTCCCACATGCGTGTCGTCCAGTCCTCGCCCCCTGTGGCCAGGGCACGCCCGTCGGGGCTGAACCTCGCAGAGGTGACGGTGTCGATGTGGCCTGTCAACGGCCGCCCCAAAGGGCGGCCCCGGCCGGATCGGAGATGTTCCACAGGCGTACGGTGTGGTCCCGGCTGCGGTGGCCAGCATGTGTCCGTCGGGGTGTGCGACATCCCGCGAGTTCCCCTGAGCCCCGCTGATTCTCTGGGCCCGTGGCCAGGGGGTTCTTCCTCCTTCGTGTGCTCTGCCGGCTTGTGACGTAACTTCGGGATTCTTGAAGCGTTCTCACCTCGTCCGACCGAGTTGCAGTCGGGTCGCAGGTGAGGAGGCTCGGGTTGGCGGCGCTGGCAGTCGTACGGGACCTGCGTGAGCACTGGGCGCCCGCGTCGGCGGAGGAACTGCAGTCGATGCCACTGAACGTGCTGCCACCCGCGCTGTTCTACGAGCGCATGCCCTCCCGCAACTCCACGAATGGATCACGCAGGCGATCGCTGCCGACGAGACCTGGCAACTGACTCCTCACCAGCACTGCTGGCGGCTCACCGACGGCCACCTCACCCACCGCGACGAAGCGTGAACCGAGTCCGGACGGCCCGCTGTCGGCGTACAGGCGAGCGAACGTGCCCAGGAGGGTACGGATGAACATGCTCAAGGGGGCGGCGTGTCGCAGTAGGGGCAAAGGTCTGTGGGACAACGCTTTGACCAACCGCCCGTCGGTGGGCGCGACGGCCCTCAGGAGGCTCCGCCGCATGCTTGTGCTCGGGCGCTCGCAGGTCGAGGCCCTCATCGACATGGACGCGCTGATCGACGCCTTGGCCCCGGCCATGGCGGACCTCAGCGCGGGCCGCGCCTCGGCACCGGACCGGATCGCGGCGCTCGTGCCCGAACGGGAGGGCTTCCTTGCGGCCATGCCGGGATACGTGCCGTCGACCGGTGTACTCATGACCAAGCTGGTCTCCCTCTTCCCGCGCAATGCCGGGACGCCGCTGCCGACCCATCAAGCGGTCATCGTCGTGTTCGATCCGGCCACCGGCGCCCCTTCCGCACTGCTGGACGGTACGGCCATCACCGCAGCACGGACCGGTGCCTGTTCGGCGCTGTCGGCGCGACTGCTGGCGCGCGAGGACGCCACGGTGCTGGCAGTCCTGGGCACCGGAGTGCAGGCCCGGTCCCACGTCCGCGCGATGTGCCGCGTCCGCCCCATCGGCGAGGTCCGGGTCGCCGGCCGAGATCCGGCAAAAGCGGCCGCCCTCGCCGCTGAGCTGTCGTCCGAGCTGGACGCCGAAGTGCGGGCGGTGACCCCCGTCGAGGCGCTCGACGGCGCGCACATCGCCGCGGCGACCACGCATGCCCTCGAACCGGTGGTCCGTCGCCCCTGGCTGACTCCTGGGGTGCACGTCACCTCGGTGGGCTACAACCCGGCCGGCCGTGAGATCGACGACGCCACGATCGCCGATGCGCTGGTATGCGTCGAATCACGGCACGCCGCGTTGGCCCCCTTCCCAGCGGGCAGCAACGACTTGCTGATGCCCATCCGACACGGCGTCATCACGGCCGAGCACGTGCACGCCGAGCTGGGCGAACTCGTCTCCGGTAATAAGCCGGGCCGCACTTCCCCTGACCAGATCACCTTGTACAAGTCGGTTGGGGTGGCCGTCCAGGACGCCGTCGCCGCCGCACTGGTCGTCACCGCCGCCCGCGTGCAGTCGGTCGGCGAGGAAATCACATTGGTGTAATGCCGACGTTCGACCCGCTCATGTCCGCCAAGCGGTGACCGTAGGGCGAACTCGTGGCACACCGCTCGGCTGAGCACACTCGCTCGTACACGACTGAGCACATCAACGTGTACGCCGACACGCGCACACCCCCGCATCAGCGAGGTCACACGCGCGGGTTCACAGCCAACCCAAGGGCCGCACCGGGGAATCAGGACACCCGACCCTCGGGTCCCCGCCGAGAAACCTTCAGTTCCCCTGAACTCACGGGGCTCCTGGGGGTCGATACTGGTAGGGGTCGGTGATCAAGTGACCTGCAAGCGAAGGCTGGCGCTGCCTCCGATTACTGTGGGTATCTGTCAGGGGGCGGCCTCAGGTAGCGCTTTGTACTGCAGTGTCGGGATCGACGCCTCGGTGCCGTAGCCGCGCACGGACCCTCTCCCACCGCTCGGCGGGCAGCTGCCACCCGATCGCCGATCCGGTGTCGCTTGCGGAGAAGGAGACTCCTGATCTCGTCGGCCCCCAGATCTCTGCGGAGATGGTGTGCGGCACGAGGGTGATGAACCATTCGCGCTGCCGTTCGTCCGTCAGGTCCAGGACGACGGTGGTTTCCCCTTCCCGAGCCCCCGTCGCGCTGGCGATGGCGGTGAGGGCGGCCTGGGCATCCGGAGGCCAGGGGAGGTCGGAAATGAGGTCAATGTCCGTCGAAGTCGCGTCAGGTGCCACCTCCCGGATCACCTCTTCCACCACTGTCCGCGCTGTTTCGGGGGCGGTGCCTTCCAGAAGGAGGAGGTCAAGCGGACGTGGCCTCTGGCCATCGAGGCTTCCAAAGGGCTGCGCGAATTTGGTGAGTGCGCGCGTGAGGGAGCGTTTGGCGGACATCGGGCTGTTGTCTCCTCCGGTGAGGTTCTGCGTGGATCGTTTCATCGGTTGTGGTTGCCGGGTGCGTAGTTCTTCCAGGGGGCTCCGGCTTCGGTGGCGATGCGGGTGGTGCTCTTGTCGTGGTAGCCGAGGGCTTGGGCGATGACAGGGGCCGGGGCCTGGAGGACGAGCTGGCGGATGGCGGGGGTGCGGCCTTTCTCGACAGAGATGCCGAGTTCGCGAAGTGCGTCGTGCAGGGTGGCGGGGTTCATGGGCTGGCTCGCCCGGTGGCCGGGGAAGAGCCAGTACGAGTTCTGGTTGATGGCGGGGGTGCTGGCGGGCAGGTCCTGGAGGTAGTCGAGCAGGAGGTCGGCGACCGGCTCGGGCACCGGGGTGGGCGGGTCGCCGAGCCGGAGTGCAACGTGCGAGCCGTCGCGGAGGACATCGTCGGCCGTCATGCGGACGATCCGGCTGACCGGCTGGGCGAACAGCAGGACCAGACAGGCGGCGACCCGAACTCTCAGCGAGGTGGTGCCGTCGGCGAGGACCCCTTGCAGGGCAGTGACGCGTTGGTGCTGGCCCATTGGCTGGGGGTTGGTGGTCGGGCGGTTCGGGATGGTCAGCCGCGGCATCCGGTGGCTGGCCATGCACCATCGCAAGAACGCCTGTGCGGGTCGTCGGGTGGCGTATTTCTCTGCGTGCCAGGCATCGAGGTCAGTCTGGGTGCAGGCGTCCAGCGTGACGTCGCGGGCGGCAAGCCAGATCAGGAAGGCGCCGGCCTGGGTGGTCTGCTGGCGGCATTCTTGCGTCGTGCTGGTTCCCAGCGGCCCTTTGGCCGCCTTGGCGCGGAGCTTGCGCAGCTGGTGCCAGGTGGAGAAGTGCTGGAGCAGTCGGGCGTGTTCGGCGTCGACGGTGGCAGCCAGGCGCTGGGCGAGCCACCGCTCGAACAGCAGGACGCCGCTGTCCATGAGCAGGTCACGCAGGTAGGCGGCGGTCCGCCAGTTCGGCAGGGCCTGGATGGCCTCGTGTGTGAGCGGCACTTTTCCAGTGGCGAGGTCTCGCATCAGGACCGGGACTTGTGGGTTGCGGAGCCAGATCAGCCGACTCTTCGGGCGATCCAGGCTCACCAGCAGCTGGTGCAGCGGGATCAACAGCGGGTGGATGCGGCCGGTGCCGTCGTCCAAGAGGGCGGTGAGCTGGTCTGAGAGGGTGCAGCGTTCACAGAGCCGGCCCCCAAGAAGCAGGCCCTCGAAGCTGCAGCGGTCGCAGAAGAAATCGCGACTGATATCCGCGCAGTCCCGGCAGATGGCGGTCCCTGCTGCGTCCCGCCCGGGAAGGAGCCGTTCGGTGTCGCAGACAGGGCAGCGGCCCCGTTCCCTCATGGCCCGCTCATAGCAGGTGCGGCAGATGGGGCCGTCTGACCAGTTCGCAGACTTGGCGGCCTGACGGCCGCAGCGTGCGCAAGTGCGTATGTGCCACCGCTCGTACTTCTCGCGGCTGTCGTAGGCCGGGCTCACGAGTCGGGGGTGATCCGGGCGCGCTTGGGCCGGATGGTGGCCGCCAGGTCAACCACGTCGGCTCCGCCCGAGGCGGCGGAGCGACGTGAGGCGACGTTCTCGGCCCGGGTGGCGATCAGGTCGGTGGGGGTGACCTCAAGGATGTCGCAGAGTGCGGCCAGGACCGGCAGGGAGAGCCGTTCGGGAGTCTGGGTAACCAGGCGCCAAACCTGCACCGAGGACAGCTCGATGCCGCGTTCGACGAGTAGAGGAGACAGGTCGGAGGCGGCGAAGATACCGCGGGTGGCCATCACCTCGCGCAGCCGCCACTGGTAGCTGACCTGGCGTTTCATCAAGCCCTCCTTGCCGGCCGCAGAGCGGCCTGCATCGTCGCGTCCAACGCTCTCCGCAGGGTGCGGGTGCGGAAGTCAGAGGACACGCAGGTGTAGATCGCGGTCGTGGATGCGTGTTCGTGCCCCACCTGTTCCTGGACAAACCTGGCGTCCATGCCCGTCTCGATCAGGTGGGTGACGTAGGACCTGTGGAAGGAGTGAAAGTCCAGGCCGTCGTCCAGGCCGAGGGAGTCCCGGTTGGCGTTGAAACGGGCGCTCATCTGGGAGAAGCCGACCTGGGCTGAATGCTCCGACGGCCACAGAGCTCCAGAGCTGGCAGTGGGGAACAGCGGGCGGACTTCCTCGTTCCACTGCTGGAGGATCTCCGCTGACCAGTCGAAGACAGTCAGTACGCTGCGACGCTTGGGCGGTGAGCCCTTCTTCGCCTTCCCATGGCGGACGTAGAGGACGCCGTACTCGCCGAACTCGGGCCCTTCGGGGTTGCGCCCGAAGTCAACCGAGTCCAGCATCCGCGTCTCGTTGCGCCGCAGGCCGAAGGCGTACGCGGTCTTGAACAGCATCGCGTCGCGGAAGGCGGGCAGCCAGCCCTTGCGGCCCCGACCGCGGACCTTGCCGACCTGGTCGTCGGCGTGGTCGAAGAATGCCTGCAACTCCTGCCGAGTGAAAGCCCGTTTGCTGGGGTCTGCCTCGGCTTCCTCCACGTGCACCGCGGTGTTCCACTCGTGCACCACCTGAATCGGGTGGGCGCCGAAACGCTCCTCGCAGGTCGCCGCCCATCCGTAGGCCGGGTCGGTGATGAAGGAGCAGAAGGCCCGGACCGAGCCCTGGTAGTTGCGCAGCGTGGAACGGCGCAGGTGTCGCACCGACCGCAGATCGCCCAGCCACTCGTCGACCATCTGCGGCCACCAGGCCCAGGGAAACGTGTCCGCGTGCCGGGGGAATGCTCGTACTACCTTCTCCCGGCCTTCGATCGTGGAGAACGCCAGGTTCCGCGCGAGCTGCTGATTGCGCCAGCCGTCCAGCATGGCCGTGAACACCTGCTCGTCCGGCCGCAGCAGCGGCAGGTCACCGACCAGATGCAGCCCAACCGCCCCCGGCGCGAGCCTGTTTCCACCCACGAATTACTACCCTCCGCCGCCTACATCAGACGAAGGAATCTTTCATTAGATGAAATCGCCTGGCAAGCGCCCAGCTCAGAAGGCGAGCGACCTCGCATTGGGTCCGCCTCAAGTGGCTCGGCAAGTGGTCCCGCAGCAGCTCACGCAAGGAGCTGACCAGTACAGAGAGGCCAAGCCGCCGCCAATATGCGGTTCAACCGCAGTGTTGCATCGAATGAATTGGCGGCCACTTGGAACATCGGAACGAAAACCGGCGCTAAGGATCTGTCGGTCCTGGTGGGCGACTGACGGAGCGCCGGGGACTGGATCCGTCTGAAGTCGTCCCACGGGTTACGCCCTATTACCTGCGCCGTAGCTGATCAGGACCTGCGGCGACGTCCGCGGGGCCGTGCACGAAACGGCCCTGTTATCTGTGGCAAGGGGGAAGCGGTGCCCGCCGTCGTACGACTGCCCGGCGGGGAGGCGCTGACCGTCCGCACGGCGGCCGACGTGGAGCTGGACCTGGCGGGCTGTCGTGCCCCGGTGGAGGCGAAGGGCGCCTGGCCTCGTACCCGGCGTCGTGGCGCCCC
Source organism: Streptomyces sp. NPDC049577 (assembly GCF_040675635.1). Lineage (NCBI taxonomy): Bacteria > Bacillati > Actinomycetota > Actinomycetes > Kitasatosporales > Streptomycetaceae > Streptomyces > Streptomyces sp. NPDC049577. The sequence continues at coordinate 6,945 of NZ_JBFAPH010000029.1, read as the reverse complement.
GCGCGAGGGCTTCGTGCTGGAGCCCGTCTTCTGGGACGCCCGCGCCGCTCGCCTGCTGCCCCGCCTGATCAACGGGTGTACACGCGGGCCGGTGTACGTCACCCACCGCAAACCGGGCCCCGGCAAGGTCGTCAGTCCGCGTGACATCTGTCCGGACACCGGGCTCGCGCGATTGTCGTACGGGCAGGCCCGTGCCCTGCTCGACGCCCATACCGCGCTCGTCGGCGGTCCCGGCACGGGCTGGGACCTACACGAATGGCGCCACTCCGGGCTCGCCCATCTCGGCGAGGCCGGGGCCAGCCCGCCGATGCTCATGGCCAGGTCACGGCACAAGAAGCCGGAGAACGTGCGGCGCTACTTCCACCCCTCGGCGGAGTCGATCCCCGAGGTCACCAGCCTGCTTGCCCCTGGAGACGGTCGGCGCTGACCTTGTCAGCGGCAGTCAAGTAGAGCGGGGCTGAGCTGTATCAAGTCCCCTGCGTACCGAGCCGGGTTGATCGGCCGACCAACTCTGAAGCGGATATTGCGAAGTTTACGCTTCAGATCTACGGCGCGCGCATGCGACCGAAGCACAAGCCTGACCAGATCACCGACCTGTCACGGTTGAGGGCGTTCATGAACCCGCTGCGGATGCAGCTGTACCGGTTGCTGTACGCCGCGGGCACCGCGACCGCCTCTCAACTCGCCGAGCATGTCGACGAGACGCCTTCGCTGGTCAGTTACCACCTGCGCAAACTGGCCGAGCACGGCTTCGTGACTCAGGCGAGCGGTGAGAGCACCGACGGCCGCGAGCGTTGGTGGCAGGTGGCGTCCGAGGAGGGCTGGGGCTTTCGCGACTCGGACTTCGCAGACACTCCGGAGGGCGCCGCCGCCGTGGGCGCGGTGACCCGAGGGATCTTCGACACCCGCGTCGCCCAGTACCGCGCGTATCTCGACCAGAAGTCCGCCTGGGGGAAGACGTGGACTGACGCCGCCTTCAGCTCAGAGTGGCTGCTCGACCTCACCCCCGCCGAACTCGAAGCGATGAGCGACGAGCTTGAGGCGTTGGCCCGGCGCTGGCGGGAGCGCGGCAAGGCCGCCAAGGCTGCCGGCGACACCGAGGACCGCGAGCACGTGTCCGTGCACCTCTACGGCTTCCCCTTCCGGCCCTGACCCGGCCATATCCCGACGTACTGGAGCCTGCCATGGCCACCTCAGAGACAGCCCTGCCCGAACGCGCCGCCACACCGGCCCACAGGGACGGCAACGTGCTGCGCTGGCTCACCGCGTACGCCGCCTCTCTCATCGGCGACAGCGTGTACTTCGTCGCCCTGGGCTGGTCCGCCCAGAAGGCCGCCGGCCCTACCGAAGTCGGCCTCGTCATGGCCTCAGGAGCGTTACCACGCGCGTTACTCATGCTCGGCGGGGGTGTGGTGGTCGACCGGTTCGACCCCCGTCGGGTGATTCTCGGCAGTGACGCGCTGCGCCGTCTCCTGATCCTGGCGGTCGCCGCAGCCATCGCATCGACGACACCGGCCCTGTGGATCCTGGTGGCCGTGGCGCTCGTCTTCGGTGCCGTGGACGCGTTGTTCGTACCCGCTGTCGGTGCCCTCCCGCCGCTCATCACCAGCCCTGACCAGCTGGCCCGGGTCACCGGCATGCGTTCGCTGTCGATGCGCCTCAGCCAGATCGCTGGCCCGCCGATCGGCGGCCTGGCCATGGGGCTCGGTGGACCTGCGGCCGCGTTCACCGTGGCCGGCCTGTTCATCGCCCTGTCGTTACCACTTCTGCTGACAACACGGATACGGTCGCTCGGGGCACGCGAGGCCGAGAAGCCGGAGCCCGGCACCGTGTGGCAGGACCTGCACGACGGTCTGCGCTACATCCGCCGCCACCGACTCATCGGCCCGCTCGTGGTCGCCGGCGCCATCTGCGAACTCGGGCTCGCCGGCACCCTCAACGTCGGCATGGTGCTCCTCAACGCCGAGCGCGGCTGGGGCCCTTCCGGCTACGGCTGGATCGTCAGCAGCTTCAGTGCAGGAGCTGCGGCCAGCGCCTCGCTGCTCGCCATCGCCGGTTGGCTGCCCCGCGCCGGCCTGATGCTGGCCGGGACACTGCTCGTGGGCTGTGCGGGCGCAGCGGCCATCGCACTGGTGCCCACTCTCTGGCTCGCCGCGGTAGTGGCCGCGGTCATCGGACTGAACGCGGGTGTCTTCAGCAGTCTGGACCACGCCCTCATACAGACCGCGGCGGACCCGGCCTGTCTCGGCCGGGTCACCTCCGTCGTCATGCTCACCATGGTGGGTCTCGCGCCCCTCAGCTATCCGCTGGTCGGTGCTGCCATCGGAGTCTGGGGATCCGCTCCGGTGTTCGTCGGCTGCGGCGTCTTCGCCGGCCTGGGCGTCGTCATCGCCCTGGCATCCAGTGCGGTGCGGTACGCCGAACTTCCCCGGCAAGGCGTGACCGCCTGAACAACCCGACCACATCGCGCCGCCCATGATGGCCACGGCGAGAGACGGGCCACGTCCTCGTCACGGACATGGAAGCCGTCCGCGCGCAGCTGGTTCACCGCTGCGTCCATATACCTGGTCTTGAACAGCACGAGCGCGTTCAGAACCAGGCCAGGGCACCGATCTGGTCCTCCATGCCGAGGTTCGCAATCTCCTCCGCCCGCTGAAGCGCCCACTGCATCTGGGGCCCGGAGATCCGCACGGGCCCTCGCCGCAGCCGGTCCAGCTCTGACACCCGCCCGCCAGGCGGCACCGTCAGCGGCAAGCGAGGACCGCTCGCTGCCCGGTGCTCAGCAGCCCGTACAGCGTGTCCCACAGCCGCTGGTTCGCTGCCTCCCGCACAGAGGCGACCAGACGGGCCAGCGTCGTCACCCCGGGCAGCAGCACCCGCCGCTCGCGCAACCACCCCACCGCCGCATCGAACAGCGCCTTCGGCCCCACCCCGGTCATCCATGCCCGCGCGTCCGCCCATACCCGCAGCTCGGCCTCCGCCTGGGAGAACTCCGTGTACTCCAGCACCTGCCGCAGCTCACGCACGTGATCCAGCCGGGTGTTCTCCCGCTCGCCGTACTCCTTCAGCACCGACGCGTCCGCGATGCCGAGCTGCTCGGCGAAGTGGTCCGCGACCTCCGCAGGGATATCCGTCGGGTCGTCCAGGAACACCCCGAGGCAGCGCACGGTCGTCAGCTGGGCAGCGAACCTGAGTCGGTTGTGGAACCGCCGCTTCGGTTCGCTCGGCGCGCGGTCCGCATCGTCCAGAAAGAAGAACCGCTCCAGTTCGGCGCGCACCGGTGCCCCGTCGTACACCGCATACCTTGCGGCCTGCTCATCCGTCAGAAACTTGACCAACGCTCCGGACCTCCAGACAGTCAGTGGTCAACACGACTGCCGAAGGCTCCGTCTCCACCAAAGCCCGGGTCAAAGCGCTCTCGGACGTGCCATGCGCACCGACCGCGCCTCCAGCAATTCCCCCTCGATCACCCGGGGGCGATCGGGATGGACGCGGGACCACAGCGACGCCAGCCCGGCGGTTGCCTTCGCCCACCCGTCGGTGACCAGCAGCGTCACCGCGGTCGAGGCGGCCGTCGATGTCAAGGCCGGTATCTCCGCGTCCACCCGGAACCCCCTCCGTTCGGCCAATGGCGCGACCACGTTGGCCCCATGGGCTTACAGATGGGTCCGATTGACACCTACTCCGCACACACGACACCGTCGATGACGGTGACGGCGGTGCCGGTCAGCAGGGTGCGCTCGCCCCGCAGGCCCGTTCGGACCAGGCCCGTGCGGGCGGAGGCCTGGAGCCCGGTGAGGTCGTCGCGGCCCAGGCGGGCGGACCAGAAAGGGGCCAGTGCGGTGTGCGCGCTGCCGGTGACCGGGTCCTCGTCGATGCCGACGTTGGGGAAGAAGCAGCGCGAGACGTAGTCGTGGCCGAGGGAGGGGTCCTCGGCCGCTGCGGTGGCGATGATGCCCCGGCGCGAGTGCCGGCCGCGCGCCCGGATGTCCGGCGCGAGGGCGCGCACCGTCTTCTCGTCGGCCAGTTCGACGAGGAGGTCGCCGATGTGACGGCCCGTGTCGTGCACCGACAGGGGCACCGCGCCGAGGGCCTCGGCGACCCCTTCGGGCATGGCCACCGGGGTCAGCGGCGATGTCGGGAAGTCCAGCGTGATCGAGCCGTCGTCGTGCGCGGTCGCGGACAGCACGCCGCAGCGGGCGGCGAACCGTACCGTGCCGGTCGCGGTGCCGGTGGTGTGCAGGACGTGCGCGGTGGCGAGCGTGGCGTGGCCGCACATGTCCACCTCGGTGGCCGGGGTGAACCAGCGCAGCGCCCAGTCGGCCTCCCCGCCGGCCGGGAGCCGGTGGGCGAAGGCGGTCTCGGAGAGATTGACCTCGGCGGCGATCCGCTGCAGCCGCGTGTCGTCGGGGAACGAGTCGGAGTCCAGGAGCACGACCCCCGCCGGGTTGCCGGCGAAGGGGCGGTCGGTGAAGGCGTCGACGATTCGGATGCGCATGACAAGACGTTAGGCCGCGGCCCGCGCGGCCCGCCACGGCCAATCTCCGGGGCGTGGACCGGGATTTCGCGGTACCTGTCCCGTGCCACCGAACCTTGATCGTGTGCCATCGAACCTTGACGGACGCGAGTTTGTGTCATCGAAGTTTGATCACGCCTGGTCAGGGACTCGGCAGGGCTGACGCCACGCGTCGGAGGGTGAACTCCCCGAGCCTCGGGCCGATTGCCGGGTCCGACGTCCGCACAGGGGCTCACATCCCGGCGACCTGCGGTTACGCCGATCAAACTTCGATGGCACGGGAACCCCCGCCGATCGTGGCGGCGGAGACTCCTCACGGGCGGGAACCAAGGGGCGGGCGGTTCTACCTCTCGGGCACCACGTTCTCCGCCTGCGGACCCTTGGGACCCTGGGTGACGTCGTACGTAACACGCATGTTCTCTTCCAAGGACTTGTAGCCACTTACCGCAATAACGGAGAAATGCACGAACACGTCAGGGCCGCCGTCGTCCTGCGAGATGAAACCGAACCCCTTATCCGCGTTGAACCACTTCACCGTGCCAGCTGCCATGAGTGCAGATCCTTACCTGAGGTGCCACGCGGGCTGCGGTGCACAGCTGATCCAATACTCCCCACCTGCCCTTTGTGCCACACACTCGGAGCGCCGCGAAAGCGACCCGCCCAGATCACTCACGGGCCGCCCGCGGCGGGCGGCGCCGCCCCCAGACTTCGATGTCACACGCTCAAGGTTCGTTGACACAGGACACTTGTCGAGTCGGTCACCTCGCGCGGTGCCGGTCTGGCGTCGTGCACCGCCACCCGTCCTGGAGCCAGCCGCTTACCGCCGCCTTCAGCGCCGTGACGCTCATGGTCGTTCTCGTCGGCCTGGCCCTCGCCCGGTGATCGGATCGGCGTACCGCGGCGAACGGCGGATCCGAGGGGGGCTTGGACCCCCGCCACCGTGCCGGCGCCGTGTCCCGCAGCCGGACGGGCGTGGAAGGCCGGCTGCGGGAGCCGCTGGTCACGCTGAGGCTTCGCCGGCCGGCTCATCGACTGGACCGGCCAGCAGATGGCATCGTCACCGCCCACACAGACTGCTACAAAACGACCCCCACGACCACTCACAGTTCCCTGAGGTGCATTCGCATTCCTGGCAGGATTCCGGGTCGGTTTGGCTCGACAGCAATCCGGCGCTAATCCCGAAGTAGGCAAACACCTCGAAGATATCCGAGAGCGAGAGAGTCGACATCAACGGCCTGTAGCATCCGCCAGCGACGCCTCCATGGGCGAATCTGAGGCTCCCGGCAAACGCTTCGAAGTCCGTTGCGGCAAGCCTCGCTACGGCGTTGTTGCCAGCCGCACGAAGTTGCCGCAGGTCATCCAGGTTGCGCACTATCCAATCGGCTTCGCTAGCCGCTAGGTCGCGCAGCTCCTTGCCAGTTTTGGCGAGTCGCGAGTAGTCAATTTTCTCAATCTTCACGGTCAATTCCTCTTTCCATGGTTCCCGCACTGAAGTGCCAGGCTTTCTTTGTCGAGCCTGGCCACTAGGCGCCGCCTTGCCGGTTATCGGGCGCACCGGCCTTGACTTTCGCAGGCGCCTTTGTGTGCCTTTTTTCCACTCCAGCACGCGCCGGGACGGCCAGCAACTGGTCGCCTTGCGCAACCAGGGCTCCGTCGTTCTCGCGGCACCTCCCGCCAACCCGGCTACCCATCAGTAATGGAGGCGGGGCGGTCGATTGGGGGGTCAGGGACTCGGCAGGGCTGACGTGGCACGGGACAGTACCCACAGGCCGCCGAGGGCTTGTCGCAAGAACTTCACCGATATATCGTTGACGCATCGCGACAGATCTCTGAAGATCTCTGCAGATCTCCCTTGGGAGGGGTGTCATGAGGAACCATCGCGGTCACGAGCACTGCAGGTCCGGCCGGCGCGGCGTTTCCGGCGAGTTCGGTGGCTACGGGGGAGCCGGGGAGCGCCGCGCCTTCGGGGCGTTCGGGCCGCCCTTCGGGGGGCCGCCCTTCGGCGGACGGGGGCGCGGCGGACGTGGAGGCCGGGCCCGGCGCGGCGACGTGCGGGCGTCGATCCTGGCGCTGCTGCGGGACCGGTCGATGCACGGCTACGAGATGATCCAGGAGATCGCCGAGCGCAGCGGCGGCACCTGGAGGCCGAGCCCCGGCTCCGTCTACCCGACGCTCCAGCTGCTGGAGGACGAAGGGCTGATCACCAGTGCGAGCGAGGGCGGCAAGAAGCTGTTCACGCTCACCGACGCGGGCCGCGCGGAGGCCGAGGTCGGGGCGGAGGCCCCCTGGGTCGAGGCCGGGCGCGGGATCGATCCCGAGACGCTGCACGAGATACGGCAGGCCGGCGTCGGCTTCATAGAGGCGTTCTGGCAGGTCTGGCGGGCCGGCAGCGCCGAGCAGCGCCAGAAGGCCCTGACCGTCGTCGGCGA
>NZ_JBFAPH010000028.1:0-32139 GCF_040675635.1 Streptomyces sp. NPDC049577 | reverse complement strand
GCGGACCTGGCGGGCCGCCTCGGCGTCCCCGCGCAGCTGGCGGACGGCTTCGACGAGGAGGAAGAGGCCCCGCATGCCGGGGTGGCAGGCGGAGACGCGTCGTCCAGCACACCGAGGTACGACGTCCTCGTCGTCGGTGGCGGTGTCATCGGCCTGGTCACGGCCTGGCGTGCCGCCCAGCGGGGGCTGCGCACGGCCGTCGCCGACCCCGCGCCCGGCGGGGGCGCGGCGCGGGTCGCGGCCGGGATGCTCGCCGCCGTCACCGAGCTGCACTACGGCGAGGAGGCCCTGCTCGCCCTCAATCTGGAATCGGCCCGCCGCTACCCGGCGTTCACGGCGGAGCTGGAGGAGGCGAGCGGCCAGGACACCGGCTACCGGGCCTGCGGCACGCTCGCCGTGGCCCTCGACGCCGACGACCGGGAGCATCTGCGCGAGCTGCACGCGCTCCAGCGGCGCTGCGGGCTCCAGTCGCAGTGGCTGACGGGGCGCGAGTGCCGCCGCCTGGAGCCGATGCTCGCGCCCGGGGTCCGCGGCGGGCTGCGGGTGGACGGCGACCACCAGACCGATCCGCGCCGGCTGGCCCGGGCGCTGCTGACGGCCTGTGAGCGGGCCGGGGTGGTGCTGCACCCGTCGGAGGCGGTGCGCCTGCTGCTGGACGGGGACCGGGCCGTCGGCGCCGAGCTCGGCGACGGCACGCGCGTCGCCGCCGGGCAGACCGTGCTCGCGGCGGGCAGCTTCAGCGGCCGCGTCGACGGCCTGCCCGAGCGGCTGCTGCCCCCGGTGCGGCCGGTCAAGGGCCAGACCCTGCGGCTGCGGGTGCCGGCTGCCTACCGGCCGTTCCTCTCCCGCACCGTGCGGGCCGTGGTGCGCGGCGGGCACGTGTACCTGGTGCCGCGCGAGAACGGCGAGCTGGTCGTCGGCGCGACCACCGAGGAGCTCGGCTGGGACACCACCGTCACCGCCGGCGGGGTGTACGAGCTGCTGCGCGACGCGCACGAGCTGGTGCCCGGCATCACCGAGCTGCCCCTGGTGGAGACCCTCGCCGGGCTGCGGCCCGGCTCCCCCGACAACGCCCCGCTGCTCGGCCCGACCGAGCTGCCCGGCCTGCTCACGGCCACCGGCCACCACCGCAACGGCGTACTGCTCACCCCGCTCACCGGTGACGTCATGGCCGAGGTGCTGACGACCGGACGGCTCCCCGAAGAGGCCCTGCCCTTCTCCCCCCGACGCTTCTCGCACGTACTCCAGGAGCAGCCCGCATGATCCCCACCGGCGGAACCACCGGCGAAACCACCCACAGCGACACCGACACCGTCAGCGTCAGCGTCAACGGCGAGCCGCGCGCCCTGCCCCGGGGCACCGCCCTGGCCGCGCTGGTGGCCGGGCTGACCGGCGCGCCGAGCGGCGTGGCGGCGGCCGTCAACGAGGTGGTCGTCCCCCGCGGCCAGTGGCCGGACACGGTGCTCGGCGAGGGCGACCGCGTCGAGGTCCTCACCGCGGTGCAGGGGGGCTGACCGGACATGGCCGACGATCTGCTCACCATCGCCGACACCCCCTTCACCTCCCGGCTGATCATGGGCACGGGCGGTGCGCCCAGCCTCGACGTGCTGGAGCGGGCGCTGCTCGCCTCCGGCACCGAGCTGACCACGGTCGCCATGCGCCGGCTGGACGCCACCGTGCGCGGCTCGGTGCTCTCCGTGCTGGAGAAGCACGGCATCCGGGTGCTGCCCAACACCGCCGGCTGCTTCACCGCCGGCGAGGCCGTGCTCACCGCCCGGCTGGCCCGGGAGGCGCTCGGCACCGACTGGGTGAAGCTGGAGGTCATCGCCGATGAGCGCACCCTGCTGCCCGATCCCGTCGAGCTGCTGGACGCCGCCGAGATCCTCGTGGACGACGGCTTCACCGTGCTGCCGTACACCAACGACGACCCGGTCCTCGCCCGCAAGCTGGAGGACGTCGGCTGCGCCGCGATCATGCCGCTGGGCTCGCCCATCGGCTCCGGCCTGGGCATCCGCAACCCGCACAACTTCCAGCTGATCACCGAGCGCGCGGGCGTCCCGGTGATCCTCGACGCGGGCGCGGGCACGGCCTCCGACGCGGCGCTGGCGATGGAGCTGGGCTGCTCGGCGGTGATGCTCGCCTCGGCCGTGACCCGGGCGCAGGAGCCGGTCCTGATGGCGGAGGCCATGCGGCACGCGGTCGAGGCGGGGCGCCTCGCGCACCGGGCGGGACGCATCCCGCGGCGCCACTTCGCCGAGGCGTCCTCCCCCACGCAGGGCCTGGCGGTGCTGGACCCGGAGCGGCCGGCGTTCGCCTGAGGGCTCCCCTGTCACCGTTCGGCTGCAGTTCCCGCAGGTCGGGCGGAGTGCGTACAGGCGATCGGCTGTGGCTCGTAGACTCCCTGCCGTGGATACGACCCTGCCCGACCCCCTGGTCGACCAGCTGCTCGACGGCCGTTACCGCGTCGAGGCGCGGATCGCGGTGGGCGGCATGGCCACGGTCTACCGGGCCCTGGACACCCGCCTGGACCGGGTGCTCGCCCTGAAGGTGATGCACCCGGCGCTCGCCGCGGACGGCGCGTTCGTGGAGCGTTTCATCCGCGAGGCCAAGTCGGTGGCGCGCCTGGACCACCCGAACGTGGTGAGCGTCTACGACCAGGGTGCCGACGGCGCGTACGTCTATCTGGCGATGGAGTACGTGGCCGGGTGCACGCTGCGTGACGTGCTGCGCGAGCGCGGGGCCCTGCAACCCCGCGCGGCGCTGGACATCCTGGAGCCGGTGCTGGCCGCGCTCGGGGCGGCGCACCTGGCGGGGCTGGTGCACCGCGACATGAAGCCCGAGAACGTGCTGATCGGCGACGACGGCCGGGTCAAGGTGGCCGACTTCGGCCTCGTACGGGCCGTGGACACCAACACCTCGACCAGCACCGGCTCGGTGCTGGGCACGGTCTCGTACCTGGCGCCCGAGCAGATCGAGCACGGCACCGCCGACACCCGGGCGGACGTCTACGCGTGCGGCGTCGTCCTGTACGAGATGCTCACCGGCGCCAAGCCGCACACCGGCGGGACCCCGGCCCAGGTGCTCTACCAGCACCTCAACGAGGACGTGCCGGCCCCGTCCGGCACGGCGCCCGGGGTCGCGCCCGAGCTGGACGAGCTGGTCGCCGCCGCCACCGCGCGCGCCCCGGGGCTGCGCCCGTCCGACGCGGTCGCCCTGCTGGGCCTGGCGCGCACGGCCCGGGCCGCGCTGTCCGACGCGCAGCTGGACGCGGTGCCGCCGGGCGCCTCGCCCGCGCCGGAGCGGGCCCCGGCCGGCTCCGAGGACCGTACGAGCGTGATCCCGCGCGTGCTCCCCGACCCGTCGCCGGCCGGCGACGACCTGAACCGCACCACGCGGCTGGACCTCCCGCCGACGCCCCCGCCGCTGCTCCCGCAGGTTCAGCCCGTGCAGCACCACGGGTACCACGGCTACGACGACAGTGCCGGCAGTGCCCGGCCGGCGCCCCGGCGGACGCGGCTGTGGCTGCTGTCGGCGGTCGCGGCGCTGGTGCTGCTGCTCGGCGGCGCGGGCGTCTGGTACATCAACTCCGGCCAGTTCACGGCTGTGCCCGCGGTCCTGGACATGACCCAGGCCAACGCGGAGCAGCAGCTGGACAAGGCGGGGCTGGAGGTGCGCACCAAGCAGGACTTCAGCGACACCGTCGAGCGCGGGCACGTCATCGCCACCGACCCCAAGCCGGGCGAGCGCATCCGCAACACCGGCACCGTGACGCTGACGATCTCGCAGGGGCCGCGCAAGGCCGAGGTGCCCAATGTGGTGGGCATGACGCTCGACGACGCCAAGCGGAAGATCCAGCAGCAGGGGCTCACGGTCGGCGACATCACCCAGGAGTTCAGCGGCGAGACGCCGAAGGGCTCCGTCCTGGCCACCGATCCCCGGCCGGGCGAGCAGCGGCGGCCGGACTCGCCGGTGGCGCTGGTCGTCAGCAAGGGCCGGCAGCTGGACGTCCCGGACGTCACCGGGTTCTCCCTCGCCGACGCGACCGCCACGCTGCGCGACGCCGGGCTGGAGGTCAAGGTCGCGGACCAGCAGGTCTTCTCGGCCCGGCCCAAGGGCAGCATCGCCCAGCAGTCCCCCGCCAAGGGCGCCAAGGCGGCCGAGGGCGACACGGTCACGGTCGTCGTCTCCAAGGGCAAGGAGATGATCATCGTGCCGGACGTCACCGGGAAGAACGAGGCCGAGGCCCGGCGGATCCTGGGTGCGGCGGGCTTCGGGGTCAAGGTCGAGCGGCCGTTCTTCTTCCCCCAGGACTCGGTGGAGAGCCAGTCCGTCCGGGGCGGCGACCAGGCCGCCCGGGGCGACACGATCGTCATCCGGATGAAGGGCGGGTTCTGAGCACCGTGAGCGCACGCGCGAGGAACCCGGTCGGCGGCCACATCCCGGTGGCCGGCGGCCTGGCCCGGGTGGGCCTGCCCTATGCCCGGGCCATGGGCGCCGAGGTGGTGCAGGTCTTCGTCGCCAATCCGCGCGGCTGGGCCACGCCGCTCGGCGACCCGCGGCAGAACGAGGCGTTCCGGGCGGCGTGCGCCGAGGAGTCGCTGCCGGTGTACGTGCACGCGCCGTACCTCATCAACTTCGGCTCGCACACCGCGGCGACGGTGGACCGTTCGGTGGAGTCGCTGCGGCACTCGCTGCGCCGGGGGCGGGAGATCGGGGCGCGCGGCGTCGTCGTGCACACCGGCTCGGCGACCGGCGGCCGCGACCGCGGCGAGGCGATGGCCCAGGTGCACGAGCGGCTGCTGCCGCTGCTGGGGGAGCTGACGCACGAGGACGACCCGGCGCTGCTGCTGGAGCCGACGGCGGGCCAGGGGGCCTCGCTGTGCTCCTGGGTGGAGGACCTCGGGCCGTACTTCGACGCGCTGGAGCACCATCCCCGGCTGGGGGTGTGCCTGGACACCTGCCACCTCTTCGCGGCCGGTCACGACCTGGCGGCGCCGGGCGGGATGAAGCTGATGCTCGACGAGCTGGTCTCGGTGGTGGGCGAGGGACGGCTGGGCCTCATTCACGCCAATGATTCGAAGGACGTGTGCGGGGCCCGGAAGGACCGGCACGCCAACATCGGTTCCGGCCACATCGGGGCCGAGGCGTTCGGGGAGCTCTTCCGCCATCCGGCGACGGAGGGCGTGCCGCTGACGATCGAGACGCCGGGCGGTACGGAGGGACACGCCCGGGACGTGGGCCGGCTGAAGGAACTGCGCGGCGGGGCGTAGGCCCCCGGCCCCGGCTTCCGGCTCGTCAGAGCTCGGGGCCGTCGCCGGGTTCCTCCTGGTAGGAGTAGCGCTGCTCGCGCCAGGGGTCGCCGATGTTGTGGTAGCCCCGCTCCTCCCAGAAGCCGCGCCGGTCCGTGGTCATGTACTCCACGCCGCGCACCCACTTCGGGCCCTTCCAGGCGTAGAGGTGCGGCACGACCAGCCGGACGGGGAAACCGTGCTCGGCGGTGAGGAGTTCGCCGTCCTTGTGGGTGGCGAAAATCGTCTTCCCGTCGGCGAAGTCGGCGAGGCGGAGATTTGAGCTGAAACCGTACTCGGCCCACACCATGACGTGGGTCACCTCGGGTGCGGGCGGGGCCAGTTCGAGGATTTCGCGGGCCGAAACCCCACCCCATTCCGCGCCGAGCATGCTGTACTTCGTGACGCAGTGCAGATCCGCCACCACCGTCGAATACGGCAGCGCGGAGAATTCGTCGTGCGTCCAGCAGTGCTTGTCGCCGTCGGCCGTCGCGCCGAAGACCCGGAACTCCCAGCGGTCCGGCTTGAACTTGGGGACCGGTCCGTAGTGCGTCACCGGCCATCCGCGCTGGAGGCGCTGCCCCGGAGGCAGCTGGACTTGCTCCCCTTTGCGGCTTTCCGACTGACCCATGGGTCCATGGTGTCAGACCTTCGGGGGTGCTGATGACCGGGGCCCGGGCCAGTCCGGCACTATCGGGACAACTCGCACTAAGTGTGCACTTACTGGACGGGTCCGAAGGTGGGTGCGAGGATGCGCGCAAACTGAGACATCCGCTGGGAAGGAGCCTCTGCGATGCAGGGCGACCCCGAGGTCATCGAGTTCCTCAATGAACAGCTGACTGCCGAGCTGACGGCCATCAACCAGTACTTCCTGCACGCCAAGCTGCAGGAGCACCACGGCTGGACGAAAATCGCGTCGCACACCCGTGCGGAATCGTTCGACGAGATGAAGCACGCGGAGATCCTGACCGACCGGATCATCTTTCTGGAGGGGCTGCCGAACTACCAGCGGCTCTTCCACGTCCGCATCGGTCAGACGATCACCGAGATGTTCCAGGCCGACCGGCAGGTGGAGGTGGAGGCCATCGACCGGCTGCGGCGCGGGGTGGAGGTCATGCGCGCCAAGGGGGACATCACCTCGGCGAACATCTTCGAGTCGATCCTCGCGGACGAGGAGGACCACATCGACTACCTCGACACCCAGCTGGAGCTGATCGAGAAGCTGGGCGAACCGCTCTACCTCGCCCAGTTCATCGAGCAGGAGAACGGCGGCACCGACTGAGGCGGCGGCTAGGCCGCGCGGATCCCGGGCGCCGGGAGCGAGGCCGGAACCTGCGCCGGGGCGGCGGCGGACATGAGCGCGACATCGGCGCCCAGCACCTCGCCCGCCCCCTGGTCGACCGACTCGCGGCGCGGGCAGGCACCCCGCCCGAGGAGGGCCTGGATGCGGCGCACACAGCTGCCGCAGTCGGTGCCGGCCTTGCAGGCGGAGGCGATCTGGCGGGGCGTGCACGCCCCGTTCTCCGCGTGCTCACGCACCTGCCGCTCGGTGATGCCGAAGCACGAGCAGACGTACACGCGGTTCACCGCCCCTCACCGGAAGTCGATCAATAAGGTAACCCTAACCTTACCCGGCCGGGTGGGCGGACGACAACGCGATGGGGCGCGGATCACAGGATCCGCGCCCCATCGGTCGTACGGGTGTGCCTACTGGTCGCGGTACATCTCGGCGACCAGGAACGCCAGGTCCAGCGACTGGCTGCGGTTGAGCCGCGGGTCGCAGGCCGTCTCGTAGCGCTGGTGCAGATCGTCGACGAAGATCTCGTCGCCGCCGCCCACGCACTCGGTGACGTCGTCGCCGGTCAGCTCGACGTGGATGCCGCCCGGGTGGGTGCCGAGGCCCTTGTGGACCTCGAAGAAGCCCTTGACCTCGTCCAGCACGTCGTCGAAGCGGCGGGTCTTGTGGCCCGAGGCCGCCTCGAAGGTGTTGCCGTGCATCGGGTCGCAGACCCAGACCACCTGCGCGCCGGAGGCCGTGACCTTCTCCACCAGGGTGGGGAGGTGGTCGCGGATCTTGCCGGCGCCCATGCGGGTGATGAAGGTCAGCCGGCCGGGCTCGCGGTCCGGGTCGAGCCGGTCGATCAGGGTCAGCGCGTCCTCGGGCGTGGTCGTCGGGCCGAGCTTCACCCCGATCGGGTTACGGATCTTGGAGGCGAACTCGATGTGCGCCCCGTCCAGCTGCCGGGTCCGCTCACCGATCCACACCATGTGCCCGGAGACGTCGTACAGCTGCCCGGTCCGCGAGTCGACACGGGTCAGCGCCGACTCGTAGTCCAGGATCAGCGCCTCGTGGGAGGCGTAGAACTCGACGGTCTTGAACTCCTCCGGGTCGACCCCGCAGGCGTTCATGAAGTTCATCGCCCGGTCGATCTCCCGCGCCAGCTGCTCGTAGCGCTGGCCGGAGGGCGAGGAGCGGACGAAGTCCTGGTTCCAGGCGTGCACCTGGCGCAGGTCGGCGTAACCGCCCGTGGTGAAGGCGCGCACCAGGTTCAGCGTCGAGGCCGACGCCTGGTACATGCGCTTCAGCCGCTGCGGGTCCGGTGTACGGGCCTCGGGCGTGAAGGCGAAACCGTTGACGGAGTCCCCGCGGTAGGTCGGCAGGGTCACGCCGTCGCGGGTCTCGGTCGGCTTCGAGCGCGGCTTGCTGTACTGGCCGGCGATCCGGCCCACCTTCACGACCGGCACGGAACCGGCGTAGGTCAGCACCGCGCCCATCTGGAGGAGCGTCTTGAGCTTGTTGCGGATCTGGTCGGCGCCGACGGCGTCGAACGCCTCCGCGCAGTCGCCGCCCTGGAGCAGGAACGCCTCACCACGGGCCACGGCACCCAGGCGCTGACGCAGCTGGTCGCACTCGCCCGCGAAGACGAGGGGCGGATAGGACTCGAGCTCGGCGATCACATCGCGCAGAGCCTCTTGGTCCGGCCACTCAGGCTGCTGCGCCGCGGGCAGATGGCGCCAGGTGTTGCCACCGGCGTGGATTTCAGCGTTCACGGTCACGCAGTCAACATTACGGGGTCGCGGCCGCTGTCCAGCGGCCGGACCGGACTGTGAGACACGTGCTGAGACGGAATTACGGTATTCCGGCGACATCGGCGCGGGTGTCGGGTACTGTGCCGCTCGTGTACGTGCTCATGAACCAGCAGTGGTGGTGGACCGCTCCTCCGGCGGCCCACTGACGCGCGTACCCAGAACCACACCGCGAAGGCCGCCCCGAGGGGCGGCCTTCGGCGTCCCACCGGCGCCGCAGCGGACCGGCCGTTCCTCCCCCACCAGGAAGGAACCGCCGATGCCCGGCTTCCCCGCCCCCGCCGCCCTGACCGCCCGGCTGACCGCGCCCGGCTGCCCGCCGTTCGCCCTGCTGCACCGCCGCACCCCGGATCTCCCGGGCGGCACGGTCGAGCTGCTGCTGGGCCCCGTGACCGAGGCCGCGACGCTGGCCGGCATCCCGCTCCCCGAGGGCCCGCCCGCCGAGGGCCGGCCGGTCACCGACGCACTGGCCCTGATCCCCTTCCGCCAGATCCGGGAGCGCGGCTTCGAGGTCCATGACGACGGCACCCCGCTGCTCGTCCTGCGCCCCGAGGAGGCGTACGAGCTGCCGGTCGCCGACGTCCTGGCCGCGCTCCCCGCGCACGAGGTCCGGGTGGAGGGCGGCGCCTTCGACGTCGGCGACGAGGAGTACGCCCGCGTCGTCGAGCGCGTCGTCGAGGACGAGATCGGCACCGGCGAGGGCGCGAACTTCGTCGTCCGGCGCACCTTCGAGGGCGAGATCCACGGGTTCACCGCCGCCGACGCGCTCGCCCTCTTCCGCCGGCTCCTGGCCGGCGAGCGCGGCGCGTACTGGACGTACGTCGTCCACACCCCCGGCCGGACGCTGGTCGGGGCGAGCCCCGAGGTGCATGTGCGGATGTCCGGCGGGACGGTCGTGATGAACCCCATCAGCGGCACCTACCGCCATCCGGCCGGGGGGCCGACGGCCGAGGGGCTGCTGGCCTTCCTCCACGACCCCAAGGAGGTGGAGGAGCTGTCCATGGTCGTCGACGAGGAGCTGAAGATGATGTGCACCGTCGGCGACATCGGGGGTGTCGTGGTCGGGCCCCGGCTGCGTGAGATGTCCCACCTCACGCACACCGAGTACGAGCTGCGCGGCCGCTCCTCGCTGGACGTCCGGGACGTGCTGCGGGAGACGATGTTCGCGGCGACGGTGACCGGCTCGCCCGTGCAGAACGCCTGCCGTGTCATCCGCCGCCACGAGTCCGGGGGCCGCGGCTACTACGCGGGCGCGCTCGCCCTCGTCGGCCGGGACGCCGGCGGCGCCCAGACGCTCGACTCGCCGATCCTCATCCGCACGGCCGACATCGACCGGCGCGGCCGGCTGCGGGTCGGCGTGGGCGCCACGCTGGTACGGCGCTCGGATCCGCGCGGCGAGGTCGCCGAGACCCACGCCAAGGCGGCGGGCGTCCTGGCGGCCCTCGGAGTGCGCCCGGCGGCGGTGCGGCCCCGCCCGGCGGCGGCACGGTTCGCCGACGACCCGCGCGTCCGTGCGGCACTGGACGCGCGGCGCGCCGGCCTCGCGCCGTTCTGGCTGCGGATGCGGACACCGGGCACCGGCACGGGGCTGAGCGGGCACGCGCTGGTCGTCGACGGCGAGGACACCTTCACGGCGATGCTCGCCCACCTGCTGCGCACCTCGGGGCTGTCCGTGGAGGTGCGGCGCTACGACGCGCCGGGGCTGCGGGACGCCGCGCTGGCGCACGAGGGGCCCGTGGTGCTGGGCCCCGGCCCCGGGAATCCGTCGGACGCCGCCGACCCGAAGATGCGGCTGCTGCGCGGACTGGCGGGGGACCTGCTGCGCGAACACCGGCACGGGCTGCTCGGGGTGTGCCTCGGGCACGAGCTGATCGCGGCGGAGCTGGGGCTGGAGATCGCCCGCAAGGACGTGCCGTTCCAGGGGGCGCAGGAGCGGATCGACTTCTTCGGGCGCCCCGAGACGGTCGGTTTCTACAACACGTTCGCCGCTCGCGCGGCGGCCTTGCCGGGGGTGGAGCTGAGCCGGGACGCCGTGAGCGGCGACGTGCACGCCCTGCGGGGGCCCGGCTTCGCCGGGGTCCAGTTCCATCCGGAGTCGGTGCTGACCGTGAACGGCACGGCGATCGTGACGGAGCTGCTGAGCGCCGTGCGCGCCCACCCGTTGCTGTCCGAGTGACGGGTGGGCGGGCGGAGACGACGCGAGCGGCCACCGGCGGTCAGCCGAAGAACACCTTCGCCTCCTCGTACAGCGCGAGCGGCACGGTCTTGAGCCGCGCCGTCGCCTCCGCGAGCGGTACCCGGACGATGTCCGTGCCCCGCAGCGCCACCATCCGTCCGTACTCCCCGTCCCGCACCGCGTCGATCGCGTGCAGCCCGAACCGCGTCGCCAGCCACCGGTCGAACGCGCTCGGCGTCCCGCCGCGCTGGACGTGGCCCAGCACGGTGGTGCGGGCCTCCTTGCCCGTGCGGGACTCGATCTGCTTCGCCAGCCACTCCCCCACGCCCGACAACCGCACATGCCCGAAGGAGTCGAGCGCGCCGGCGTCCTTGAGCACCAGGTCGCCGTCGCGCGGCATGGCGCCCTCCGCGACGACGACGATCGGCGCGTAGCTGGCGCGGAACCGCGACGTGACCCAGCCGCAGACCTCGTCGAGGTCGAAGCGCTGCTCCGGGACGAGGATGACGTTGGCGCCGCCGGCCAGGCCCGAGTGCAGGGCGATCCAGCCGGCGTGCCGGCCCATGACCTCGACGACGAGGACGCGCATATGGGACTCGGCCGTGGTGTGGAGCCGGTCGATGGCCTCGGTCGCGATGTTGACGGCGGTGTCGAAGCCGAAGGTGTAGTCCGTGGCGGAGAGGTCGTTGTCGATGGTCTTGGGCACGCCCACGCAGGGCACACCGTGCTCCTCCCAGAGCCGGCGGGCGACGCCGAGCGTGTCCTCGCCGCCGATGGCGACGAGGGCGTCGACCTCCTCCTTGGCGAGGGTCTGCTTGATCCGGCGGACGCCGTCCGCCTCCTTGAAGGGGTTGGTGCGGGACGACCCGAGGATCGTCCCGCCGCGCGGCAGGATGCCGCGCACCGCCGCCACGTCCAGGGGGACCACCGCTCCCTGGAGGGGGCCGCGCCAGCCGTCCCTGAAGCCCGTGAACTCGTACCGGTAGTCCTGCACGCCCTTGCGGACGATCGCGCGGATGACCGCGTTGAGCCCCGGGCAGTCACCCCCGCCGGTCAGCACTCCGACCCGCATGACACCTTCCCTTCCGCCGAGTGCGCGCGCCCGGCCGCAGGGGGTCAGGCGTCGTCGAGGCCTCGCTCTATCGCGTAGCGGACGAGCTCCACGCGGTTGTGCAGCTGGAGCTTGCCCAAGGTGTTCTGAACATGGTTCTGCACCGTGCGGTGGGAAATAACCAGCCGCTCGGCGATCTGCTTGTACGACAGCCCCTTGGCGACGAGACGCAGGACCTCCGTCTCGCGGTCGGTGAGCCGCGGGGCGTCCCGTTCGTCGGGCGCGGCCGGGGCGGGTTCGGCGGCCAGGCGCCGGTACTCGCCGAGGACCAGCCCGGCCAGGCCGGGGGTGAAGACGGGGTCGCCGGCGGCGGTGCGCCGCACGGCGTCCAGGAGCTCCTCGGTGCTGGCGGACTTCAGCAGATAGCCGGTGGCACCGGACTTCACCGCCTCCAGGACGTCGGCGTGCTCGCCACTGGCGGAGAGCACCAGGACCCGCAGGGCGGGGTTCTCGGCGACGAGCTCGCGGCAGACGGCCACACCGGGCAGTCCGGGCAGATTGAGGTCGAGCACCAGCACGTCGGGGCCGGCCGCCTTGGCGCGGCGCACCGCCTGCGGGCCGTCGCCGGCCGTGGCCACCACCTCGTACCCGGCCCCGGCCAGGTCGCGGGCGACCGCGTCCCGCCACATGGGGTGGTCGTCCACCACCATGACCTTGACGTGCGCGGTCCGTTCGTCACTCATCGCCTGCTCCCTCTCCCCCGGGGAACCGTCGTGGCACCCTCAGTTCGACCTCGGTGCCCTGTCCCGGTACGGACACCACGTCCGCGGTGCCGCCCAGGTCCCGCAGCCGGCCGCGGATGGACAGGGCGACGCCCATGCGGCCCTCCCGTTCGGCGTCGGCCAGCCGGCCCTCGGGGATACCGGGGCCGTCGTCCCGCACGGTGACGATCACCTCGCCGGGCTCGTCCTCCAGCAGGATCCAGGCCCGGGCGCCCTCGCCCGCGTGCCGGCCCACATTGTCCAGGGCGGCGCCGACGGCGGCCGCCAGTTCCGCGGCGGCCGCGGCCTCCAGCAGCACGGGGGTGCCGGGCGCCGCGAAGGAGACGGCCGCGCCGGCGTGCGGGGCGAGCAGGGCCCGCAGGTCGCACGGTCCGGCCGGCGGCGCGGGCTCGGGCGCCGCGGTCCGTACCAGTTCGGCGTCGGCGGCGAGCTGCTCGGCCGAGCGGCGCGGGCCCACCAGCCCGCCGGCGACCAGGGTGCGCAGAGCTATCTCCTGCTCGCCGGCCATGCGGCCCAGCTCGGCGGCCTCGCCGCCGATCGCGGCGCCCCGGCGCTGCACCATGGCCAGCACCTGAAGGACGCTGTCGTGGATGTCGCGGGCCAGCCGCTCCCGCTCACGGGTGGCGGCCTCGATCCGCAGCGCCCGGGCCAGGGTGCGCTCACTGGCGCGGGCCACCTCGACGATGTAGCCGATGGCGATGCTGGAGATGCACACCAGCACCACGTTGTGCACGGTGTCGCGGGCGGGGTGGCCGCGCTCGGCGAGGTTGGCGACGGCCACCAGCGTGGAGCCGATCGCCGCCCAGCGCCAGCCGCCCTTGATGGCCAAGCCCAGTACTGCGCCGCCGGTCCAGATGGACGGCAGGGTGGCCGCCCCTCCGTCGATGCGCGCCGGGGTATCGACGAACGCGGTCACCAGGATCCCGCCCAGGGCCAGGGCCAGCTCGGCGACCAGAAAGGGCCGGGTACAGCGTTCGGGGGCGGTGACCCGGTTCCAGGTGGCCAGCATCCATACGGTGAGCAGGCCCATGTAGAAGGCGGCGCCGAGCGGATGGGCGTACTCGCGGTAGTTGAGGAGGAACAGACCGAGGGCGTAGCCGAGGGTGAGGATGCGGAAGCCGGTGAGTGCGCGCCACAGCGGCAGCTCGACCGACATCCGCACCGCGCGCGGACGCCCGGTGCGCTGTGTCATGCCTCAACCCCCCGGCCGGGCGCGCCCCCGCGCGCCGCGGTCTGGCTCGCTCGTGCCGTCCGCTACTGCTGCTCTTCGGTCGTGCCGGTCGTGTCGCCCTTGTCGAGGCCGGCGGCCTTGGCCGCCTTCTCCTCCTCGGCCTTGCGCTTCGCCTCGTCGGCGATCTGGCGCTTGGCGGCCGTGGCGTAGATGTCGACGTACTCCTGCCCGGAGAGCTTCATGATCTCGTACATGACCTCGTCGGTCACCGACCGGAGGATGAAGCGGTCGCCGTCCATGCCGTGGTAGCGGCTGAAGTCCAGCGGCTTGCCGATCCGGATGCCGGGGCGCATCAGCTTGGGGACGACCTTCCCCGGCGGCTGGATCTTCTCCGTGTCGATCATGGCGACGGGGATCACGGGGGCGCCGGTGGCCAGGGCCACCCGGGCCAGACCGCCGGGCTTGCCGCGGTAGAGGCGGCCGTCCGGGGAGCGGGTGCCCTCGGGGTAGATGCCGAAGAGCTCACCGCGCTCCAGGACCTCGATGCCGCTCTTGATCGCGGCCTCGCCGGCGCCGCGGGCGCCGGAGCGGTCGACCGGGAGCTGGCCCACGCCCTTGAAGAAGGCGGCCGTCAGCTTTCCCTTGACGCCGGGGGAGGTGAAGTATTCCTGCTTCGCGATGAACGTGATCTTGCGATCGAGCACCGCCGGCAGGAAGAAGGAGTCGGAGAAGGAGAGGTGGTTGCTCGCCAGGATCGCGGGCCCCTCGGCCGGTACGTTCTCCAGCCCCTCCACCCACGGCCTGAAGGCAAGCTTCAGTGACCCGCCGATGGACAGCTTCATTGCGCCGTAGAACAACCGAGAACCTCCTGTGTGTGACGAGGAGACCTTAACCTGCCTACCCCGTCGGCGACGCTCCGCGTACGCTGAGCTCCAGCCCCTTGTCCCGTCCCGTTGTCTCGTTTTCCGATCGGAGATCCCGGTGCCGCTCCTCCCCGGTGCCGAGCCGTTCCGCCATGACGGCGGAGAGGTCGGCGTCCTCGTGTGTCACGGCTTCACCGGTTCCCCGCAGTCCGTCCGGCCCTGGGCCGATTATCTCGCGGAACGCGGCCTGACCGTCTCGTTGCCCCTGCTTCCCGGGCACGGCACCCGCTGGCAGGACATGCAGATCACCGGCTGGCAGGACTGGTACGCCGAGGTGGACCGCGAGCTGTGGCGGCTGCGGGAGCGCTGTTCCGAGGTCTTCGTGTGCGGTCTGTCGATGGGCGGTGCCCTCGCGCTGCGCCTCGCCGCCAAGCACGGCGACGCCGTCTCGGGCGTGGTCGTCGTCAACCCCGCCAACAAGGTGCACGGCGTCGGTGCCCGGGCGCTGCCGGTGGTGCGCCATCTGGTGCCCTCCACCAAGGGCATCGCCAGCGACATCGCCAAGGAGGGCGGCGTGGAGGTCGGCTACGACCGGGTGCCGCTGCACGCCGCGTACTCCTTCCGGCGCTTCCTGCGGATGCTGGACTCCGAACTGCCGCAGGTCACTCAGCCCTTGCTGCTGCTGCACAGCCCGCAGGACCATGTCGTGCCGCCGGCCGACTCGGCGCGCGTGCTGGCCCGGGTCTCGTCCCTCGACGTCACCGAGCGGCTGCTGGAGCGCAGCTACCACGTGGCCACCCTCGACCACGACGCCGAGACGATCTTCGAGGACACCTACGCCTTCATCGGCCGGCTCGCGTCCTCGGCGGCGCTGGGGACGGCTCCCCATGGCTGAGCCCGACGCGAACCGCGACCGCGACGAGAGCCGCGACCCCCTCGACGAGGACGCCGCCTGGGCGCAGCTCGTCGCCGCGTACGGCGAGCAGCCCGACCCGGACAAGGGCCACTGGCCGGCGACCGGGAGCGAGGAGCCGCCGGCGAAGCCGGAACCGGAGCCGGGGCCGAAGCAGGAGCCGGAGCCGGACGCGAAGCCCGGCGGCTTCATCGTCTACGCGCCGGGCGTCGGCCCGCGCGACTGGAGCACCCCGGCGCCGCCGGAGGGCACCGACGCGGACGACGACGAGGGCCATTTCGTACCCCCCGAGCCGCCGCCCCTGCCGACGGGCGACGTGACCTCGCGCTTCGCCTGGATCGCGGTACTGGGCGGGCCGCTGCTGCTGCTCATCATGGTGCTGCTGCGGCAGGAGCTGACCTGGTGGGTCACGACCCTGGGCGTCGGCGGCTTCCTGGGCGGCTTCGCGACGCTCGTGCTGCGGATGCGGGACGACGACGAGGACGACGACGATCCGGGGCGGGGCGCGGTCGTCTGAGCCGCTCGCGCACACTGCTCACATGCCGGGGTGGTGTCAGGGGCGGATCCGCAGGGCGGCGAGCACGGGCAAGTGGTCCGTGGCCGCGCGCAGGTCCGCTTCGGAGATCCCCGCCAGTCCCATCGGGACGCCACAGCCCAGGATCTCCACCCTCTCCGTGGCGAAGACCGCGTCGATCCGCTGCTCCGGATCGCCGAGCCGGGTCGTGTGCTCGCGCCCCCACGGCTTCGTCGCCCAGCCGTCCTGCAGGGCGCCGGCCAGCAGGCCGAAGGTGCGGCCGTCGGGGCGGTCGTTGAGGTCGCCGGCGGCGACGGCCTGCGGGACGTCGAGGGAGGCGAGCTTGTCGAGGAGGAGCGCCCCCTGTTCGAGGCGCTCGTCCGCGTCGATGCTGAGATGGCAGCTGAGCACCCCGAGGCGGGCCCGGCCGAAGCGCAGGACCGCCGTGGCGAAGCCGCGCTGGTGCAGGCCCGGGGTGCGGGGCAGGAGCACGTCCTCGGTGTGCTCGACGTGGGCGCGGAGGGAGGAGAGGATCATCGGCCCGGAGGCCGTGGCGCCCCCGGTGACGTATACCAGCCCGGACTCCCGGGCCAGCCGGGCCGCCGCCTTGCGCCACCGGAAGAACCGGGGCGCCTCCTGGACGCAGACCACGTCGGGGGCGCAGGCCCGGACGACCCGGGCCAGCGCGGTGACGTCGTCGCGCATGGAGCGGACGTTGTAGCTGAGCACCCGCACGATCGCGGAGCCGTCCGGCTCCGTGCGCGAGGCCGGCAGATCCGGCAGATCCGTGCGCACCCCTCCCCCTTTCGCCCCGGTCAGCCCTGGCGGGCCAGGTCCGCCGCGCCGACCAGCCCGGCCTTGCCGCCGAGCTGGGCGGCGAGCACCTGCGCGTGGGGGCGCCACTGGCTGCCGACGAGCCAGCGCTTGAAGGACTTGCGGATCGGGTCGAGGACGAGGTCGCCCTCGTCCGAGACGCCGCCGCCGACGATGAACGCGGAGGGGTCGAAGAGCGAGGCCAGGTCGGCCAGGCCCGCGCCGGCCCAGCGCGCCAGCTCGCGGAAGGAGTCGATGGCGACCGGGTCGCCCTGGCGGGCGGCATCGCTGATGTGCTTGCCCTCGATGCCCTCGGGGGTGCCGTCGCCGAGGCCGAGGAGGACCGTGGCGCTCTCCGGGGTGGCCTGGGCGCGCTGGCGGGCGTAGCGGACGAGGGCGCGGCCGGAGGCGTACTGCTCCCAGCAGCCCTGGCTGCCGCAGCCGCACAGCAGGCCGTCCGGCACGACGCGGATGTGGCCGAACTCGGCGGCCACGCCGAAGCGGCCGCGGCGCAGCTTGTTGCCGATGATGATGCCGCCGCCGAGGCCGGTGCCCAGGGTGATGCAGATGACGTCCTCGTGGCCCTGGCCGGCGCCGAAGCGGTACTCGCCCCAGGCGGCGGCGTTGGCGTCGTTCTCGACGACGACGGGCAGGCCGACGCGCTGCTCGACCTTGTCCTTGAGCGCCTCGTGCCGCCAGTTGATGTTCGGGGCGAAGAGGACCGTGGCCCGCTTGTCGTCCACGTAGCCCGCGGCGCCGATGCCGACGGCCTCGACGTCGAAGCCCTCGCTGACCGTGCGCACGGCGTCGGCGATGGCGTCGATGACCCCCTCCGGGGTGTCCGGGGTCGGCACCTTGCACGTCGCGAGGATCGAGCCTTCTTCGTCGACCACGCCGGCCGCGATCTTCGTGCCGCCGATGTCGACGCCGATGGTGAGTCCCATGTGTCCCTCAGTTTTTCGCTCGAACCCCGCCGCGACCAACCGTACCGGGTCAGTCGAGGTCGATGTGCTCGGTCCCGCCCGGGCCTTGGTCTCCTCCGTCAGGTCCGGGGCGGTGCGGGGCACCCGTGCCGCCGGAGGCCCAGCGGCGCTCGTGGCCCTGGACGGCGGCGCGGTAGGCGGCCAGCAGCTCGGAGCCGGCCGAGGCGAGGTGGTCGAAGACCTCCGGATTGCGTTCGATGACGGGCTCGACGGCGGCCTTCGCGCGGTCGACGAAGTGCGACACGGCGCCCTGTGCGGCCGCCCCGGCGAGCGGCAGCTGGAGGCCGGCGACCTTGTCGGCGACGGCGTCGACGAGCTTGCGCAGCTCCTCGGCCGCGCTGCCGGGCCGCTCCCCGGCCTCCCCGGCGCGGCGGCGGGCGTTCTCCGCGGCGAGGTCCTCGGCGCAGGCCCGTGCCCAGGCGTCGGGTTCGGGCCCCGGGCCGGAACCGGGGCGCTCGGTGGCATCGCTCATGACGAACTCCTGCGAGGGGAATTTCCTCCGACGTTACCCGAAGGCTCCGGTGCTGTTCAGGGAGTCCTCGGCCAGAGGCCGGGGTCGGGGGCGAAGCGCACGCACAGCGCGCCGTCGCGCAGCCCGGCCCCGGCGACGGTGCAGCGGCGCAGCGCGGAGGGCAGCGTCAGGACGCGGCGGAACGGGCCGACCTCGACGATGAGTTCGTCCCCGCGCCGGACCAGCCCGAGCGTGCCGCGTTCCGCGCCCGGCAGCGGGATGCGCCAGATCAGCAGGGAGTCGGTGGCGAGCCGGTCCTCCACCTCCGGTGCCGGGGACCGGGCCTCGGTGTCGAGCCCGCCGGCCAGCCCGTCGCCGCCGGCCCGGACGGCGGCCCGCGCCAGCTCGGCGAGGTCGCCCGGGCCGTGCGGGGCGCGGCCGAGGTGGGGCAGGGCGACGACGGGGACGCCGTCGGCGAGGAAGTCGTCCCGCAGGGTCTTGTGCGCGGCGTGCTGTTCGGCGGCCAGGTCCGCGAGCCAGGGGTCGGTGGAGCCGTCGGGCAGCAGCCGGTTGGCCACCAGGGCGTCGACGCGGCAGCCCTGGAGGGCCAGCCCGGCGCGGGCGGTGCGCAGGGCCCGGGCGGCGGCCGGGCCGGGCTCGGCGGCCAGGCGGACGGTCGTGCCGGGGGCGTCGATCACCCGCTGGACGGCGGCCAGCTCCTCCTGCAGGCGCTCGGCGGTCTCGTACAGCCGCTGGGCGGGCATGGGCACGCCGGCGAGCTGGGCGAGCATCGGGCGCAGGGCGCGGGCGGCCTGGCGTTCGGCGGGGAGCAGCCGGCGGAGGTAGCGGCTCAGCTGCTCGGGCAGGGCGAGCAGCCGGACGGTCTCGTGGACGGGCGGCATGTCGACGACGAGGAGGTCGGGGCCGCCGGGTGCGGCGTGGGCCGCGCGCAGGGCGGCGAGGACGGCGAGCGGCTCGGCGCCGGGCAGCTCGGTGAGCTCCTCGGGGTCCAGGGGGTCGGCGCCCAGCAGGTCGAAGAGGGAGGCGCCGCGGTCCTGGAGGTCGCGGGCGAGGGCGCGGAAGTGCTCGCCGGTGGCGATGCGGGCGGCCCACAGGCCGGGCGCGGCCTCGACGGGCGGCCCCCAGGGCGTACGGCCGCCGTCGGGGGCGTCCGACGCCGCGGACAGCGTGGTGCCGAGCACGGCGTCGGGCGCGGTGTCCCGGTCGCGGGTGAGCAGCAGGACGCGGCGGCCCTCCGCCGCCGCGGCGAGCGCCGTGGCGGCCGCGACGGTGGTGCGGCCCGCGCCGCCGGGACCGGTGACGAGGACCGTACGCACGAAGGGAGCCTTCCGGTGGTGGGGCTGGGGGGCGTCAGGCGCCCTTGCCGCTCTCGACGCGCTCCTTGAGGCCCTGGAGCGCGCGGTCGATGATGACCTTCTCGGCCTTGCGCTTGATCATGCCGAGCATGGGGATCTTGACGTCGACGGTGAGCTGGTAGGTCACCTCGGTGTGCGAGCCGCCCGCCGCCAGCTGAAGGCTGTAGGAGCCGTCGAGCTGGCGGAGCATCTGCGACTTGACCAGGGACCAGGCGACGACGTTCGGCTCGGGCCAGCTGTAGGCCAGGGTGTGGTCGTCCTTGATGGCGCCGGCGTCGAGGACGAGGCGCACCTTGCTGGCGCGGCCCTGCTCGTCCTGCTCCAGCACCTCGGCCTGCTTGACCTCGCCCGTCCACTCCGGGTAGCGGTCGAAGTCGGCGATCACCGACATGACCTCGGCCGGGGTCGCCTCGATCGTGATGCTCGAGCTGGTGTGTTCCGCCATCTCCGTGGCTCCTCCGTACCGGTCCGCGACCTGCTGTGTCTGCCGGTGAAGGCTACAACGCGCGGCGCGTCACCACTCCAGCACCCACGGTGTATCGGTCGCGGCGAAGTGGCCGACGTTGACGCATTCCGTGGCACCGACCCGCATCCGGCGCGCGAGCGGCTGGTGAACGTGGCCGAAGAGTGCGTACCGGGGACGGGTCGCGCGGATGGTCTCCAGCAGCGCGGCGCTGCCGCGCTCGAAGCGCCGGGCGACGGTGTCGTAGCAGAGCTCGGGCACGTCCGGCGGGATGTGGGAGCACAGGACGTCGACCTCGCCGAGGGCGGCGAGCTTGGCGGCGTAGGTCTCGTCGTCGATCTCGTAGGGGGTGCGCATGGGCGAGCGCAGCCCGCCGCCGACGAAGCCGAAGACGAGGCCGCCGATCTCGACCCGCTCGCCGTCGAGCACGGTGGTGCCGGGCCGGGCGTACTCGGGCCACAGGTGGGGGACGTCCACGTTGCCGTAGGTGGCGTAGGTGGGGGTGGGGAAGGCGGCGAAGAGCTCGGCGTACTGCTTGCGGACCGCCTGCTCGACGACGGAGTCGCGGTCGACGCCGTCCCAGAGGCTGCGGGCCAGCTCCCGGGCCTCGGTGAAGCGGCGGGCGGTGCGCAGCTCGACGATCCGGTCCGCGTTCTCGACCCCGAAGAGCTCCGGGAAGATGCCGCGCGAGTGGTCCGCGTAGTCCAGGAACAGGATGAGGTCACCCAGGCAGACCAGGGCGTCGGCTCCCTCGCCGGCCCTGGCCAGCCCTTCGGCGTTGCCGTGTACGTCGCTGACCACGTGGACTCGCATGCGGGTCACCCTAGGTGTTCGCCCGGGCCGGTGGAAGTGCCCCGACCTGCGGTTACTTCCGGGTCACCGAAGCGAGGGGCTAGGGTTCGGGAAGCGGTCCCCGCGCATGTGACGCGCGGAACATCTGGGCGCGACCCTCTATTCGAATGCTGTACTGGTGGGTAACGTCCGGGCAGTCCAATCCCCCCGCCTGATCATGTGCCTGATCATGGACCGCAGCCGACGCAGCGCCCCTCGACGACGCGGCGGCGCCGGCGCCCGACGAGGAGCAGCAGTCTTGCGCGAGTTCAGCCTTCCGGCCCTGTACGAGGTCCCCGCGGACGGAAACCTGACGGATCTCATCCGCCGGAACGCCGCGCAGCACCCCGACGTTCCCGTCATCGGGCGCAAGGTGGACGGCCGCTGGCAGGACGTCACCGCGGCCGGCTTCCTGGCGGAGGTGCGTGCCGCGGCCAAGGGTCTGATCGCCTCGGGCATCAAGCCGGGCGACCGCGTGGGCCTGCTGTCGCGCACCCGCTACGAGTGGGCGCTGCTGGACTTCGCGATCTGGAGCGCGGGCGCGGTGACCGTGCCGGTGTACGAGACGAGCTCGCCGGAGCAGATCCAGTGGATCCTCGGCGACTCCGGCGCCGTGGCCTGCCTGGTGGAGACGCCCGCGCACGAGGCGTCGGTGGAGTCCGTCCGCGACCGGCTGCCGGACCTGGCGCACGTGTGGCAGATCGAGCACGGCGGCGTGGAGCGGCTGCGGGCGGCCGGCGAGGGCGTCACCGACGAGACGGTGGACGAGCGCAGCTCCCTGGCGACCGCCGACTCCCCCGCGACCATCGTCTACACCTCGGGCACCACCGGCCGCCCCAAGGGCTGTGTGCTCACCCACCGCTGCTTCTTCGCCGAGTGCGGCAACGTCGTCGAGCGGCTCAAGCCGCTCTTCCGCACGGGCGAGTCCTCGGTGCTGCTCTTCCTGCCCGCCGCGCACGTCTTCGGCCGGCTGGTCGAGATCGCCTCGGTGATGGCCCCGATCCGGCTGGGTCTCGTCAGCGACATCAAGAACCTGACCGACGACCTGGCGTCCTTCCGCCCGTCGCTGGTCCTGGGCGTGCCGCGGGTCTTCGAGAAGGTCTACAACGGGGCGCGCGCCAAGGCGCAGGCCGACGGCAAGGGCAAGATCTTCGACAAGGCGGCGGACACGGCCATCGCCTACAGCCGGGCCCTGGACACCCCGTCGGGTCCGTCCTTCGGGCTGAAGCTCAAGCACCTGGTCTTCGACAAGCTCGTCTACAGCAAGCTCCGCGCGGTGCTGGGCGGCCGGGCCACCCACGCGATCTCCGGCGGCGCGCCGCTGGGCGAGCGCCTGGGCCACTTCTACCGGGGCATCGGCTTCACCGTCCTGGAGGGCTACGGCCTCACCGAGTCCTGCGCGGCCACCGCCTTCAACCCCTGGGACCGGCCGCGCATCGGCACGGTCGGCCAGCCGCTGCCGGGCTCGGTCATCCGCATCGCCGACGACGGCGAGGTGCTCCTGCACGGCGAGCAGGTGTTCGCGGGCTACTGGAACAACGAGGCGGCCACGGCCGACGCCATGTCGGACGGCTGGTTCCACACCGGCGACCTGGGCACCCTCGACGAGGACGGCTACCTGAGCATCACGGGCCGCAAGAAGGAGATCATCGTCACGGCCGGCGGCAAGAACGTCGCCCCCGCCGTCATCGAGGACCGCATCCGCGCCCACGCGCTGATCGCCGAGTGCATGGTCGTCGGCGACGGCCGGCCCTTCGTGGGCGCGCTCGTCACCCTCGACGAGGACTTCCTCCCCCGCTGGCTCGCCGACCACGGCAAGCCGGAGGGCCTGACGGCCGCCGAGCTGGCCGACGACCCCGACCTGCTGGCCGACATCCAGAAGGCGGTGGACGACGGCAACGCGGCCGTCTCCAAGGCGGAGTCGGTCCGCAAGTTCCGCGTCCTCCCGGCCCAGTTCACGGAGGCCTCCGGCCATGTGACGCCGTCGCTCAAGCTCAAGCGGAACGTGGTGGCGAAGGACTTCGCGGACGAGATCGAGGCCATCTACCGCGGGTAGCGTCCGGGGTGGGCGGGACCGTTACAGCAGTTCCTTCAGGCGCTCCGCCAGCAGGTCCCAGCGCCAGCGCTCCTCGACCCACGCGCGGCCCCGCTCGCCCATGCGACGCCGCAGCTCCGGGTCGCGCAGCAGCGTGACGATCCGGTCCGCGGCCTGTGCCGGGGAGCCGCCGCGGACGACGTACCCCGTCTCGCCCTCCAGGACGGCGTCGGGGGCACCCCCCGAGTCCCCCGCGACCACCGGCAGGCCCGTGGCGGAAGCCTCCAGGTAGACGATGCCGAGCCCCTCGACGTCCAGCCCCCCGCGCCGGGTGCGGCAGGGCATCGCGAAGACGTCGCCCGCGCCGTAGTGGGCGGGCAGCTCCTCCCACGGGACGGCCCCGGTGAAGCGGACGGCGTGCGCGACGCCCCGCTCGTCGGCCAGCCGCCGCAGGTCCCGCTCGTAGGGGCCGCCGCCGACTATGAGCAGCACCGCGTCCGGCACGGCGGCCAGGATGCGCGGCATGGCCTCGATCAGCGTGTCCTGGCCCTTGCGCGGCACCAGCCGCGAGACGCACACGACCACCGGCCGGTCGGCCAGGCCCAGCCGGGCCCGGACCGCCTCGCCCCCGGAGGCGGGGTGGAAGGTCTTCTCGTCGACCCCGGGCGGCAGTTGGGTCATGCGCGCCGCCGCCTCGTCCGTGAGCGCGGCGGCGATCCGCGACCGCGTGTACTCCCCGAGGTAGGTGAGGGTGTCGGTGCCCTCGCCGATGCGCCGCAGCAGCTGCCGGGAGGCGGGCAGCTGGGCCCAGCCGGCCTCGTGCCCGTGCGTCGTGCCCACCAGCCGGCGCGCGCCGGCCCGGCGCAGCGCGGGCGCCATCAGTCCGAGCGGCGCGGCCGCGCCGAACCACACGGACGTACAGCCGTGCTCCCGCAGCAGCGTCGTCGCCCGCCGGGTCACCCGGGGCGTCGGCAGCAGCATGGTCGTGCGGTCGCGGACGACCGTGAAGGGCTGCTCGGCGTCGAAGCACGCGGTGGCCTCGGCGCCCTCGCGGCCGTGCTTCCAGGTGGAGGCGTAGACGACGATGCTCGACGGGTCCAGCCGCAGCGCCATGTTGTGCAGGAAGGCCTGGATGCCGCCGGGCCGGGGCGGGAAGTCGTTGGTGACGACGAGGGTCTTGTCCATCGCCGCCGACAGTACCCGGTGCGATCGGGCGGCAGCCGCGCCGAGTACCGCCACGTCGTCGCCAGCGGGGGCCGCGACCGGCATCATTCCCTTTGAGTGACGGTGCGTTCACGGCCTGTGCGGCGTGGCGGGCCCCGAAGGGACGAGGTGAATGATGGCGGGCACTGGTCTGCGGCTCTCGATCGCGGTGTGGGCCGTCACCCGGGCCGTTCTGATGCTGTGCGTCTTCCGGGTGTGGGACATGCCCGGTTCCGACGTCTCCATCGACATCGAGGTGATCTACCAGGGCTGGTACCACGTCCTGCGGACCGGCATCTTCCCGTACGACGACGTGACCTGGCAGTACCCGCCGGCCGCGGCGCTGGCCGTGCTGGCGCCGGGACTGCTGCCGTTCCTGGACTACGCCCCGGCCTTCTTCCTGGTCTGCCTGCTGGCCGACGCGGCGGTCTACGGCATGCTGCTCTACGCGGTGCGCGGCGGGAGGCGCACCGCGCTCGGGGTGTGGGTGTGGGTGGCCGGGGTGCCGCTGCTCGGCCCGATCGTCTACGCCCGCTACGACGTGATGGTGACGGCCGTCGCGGTGGCGGCTCTGCTGGCGGCCGGCCGCCGTACCCGTCTCGCGGGGGCGCTGACGGGTTTCGGCGCGCTGCTGAAGGTATGGCCGGTGCTGCTCCTCATCGGCACGCCGCGCGGTCCGCGCACCCGCTCCACGTGGACGTCCGCCGCGGCCACGGCGCTGCTGCTCACGATGTTCTTCGCGGCGGCCATGCCGGGGGCGCTGGCCTTCCTGACCTTCCAGCGCGACCGGGGCACGGAGATCGAGTCCCTGGGCTCACTCGTCTTCCATCTCGCCCGCCACTTCGGCTGGCGGGGCAAGGCCCGCCTCAACTACGGCTCGGTCGAGTTCCTCGGCCGCCATGTGCACGCGGTGAGCGCCCTGGCCCTGCTCCTGAGCGTGCTGGCCTTCGCCTGGCTGCTGCTGTGGCGGCTGCGCGCCAAGCGCTTCGCGGCGACGACGCCGTCGGACGCGGCGTTCGCGGCGGTGCTGCTCTTCACCACGACGAGCCGGGTGATCAGCCCCCAGTACATGGTGTGGCTCATCGGCCTGGCGGCCGTCTGCGTCACGATGGGCACGGTCCGGCAGCGGCTCCCCGTCCTGCTGGTCCTGCTCGCCGCGCCCCTGACGCAGCTGGAGTTCCCCACGTGGTTCTCCCACGTCGAGGCGAGCGACAAGCTCGGCGTGGCGACGCTGACGCTGCGCAACGCGCTGCTGGTCGTCGCGACGGTGATCGCCTGCCGAAGGCTGTGGCGCGAGACGGTGACGGGCCGCGAGCCGACCGAGGAACCGGAGCCCCCGGCGGAGAAGGAGTCGGCGCTGATCCCGGGGTGAGCTGCGGGTTCGCCGCTCAGAAGGCCCCGGCCACGTACTCCCGCCACCGCGCCACGAAGTCCTCCGGGCCGACCGCCAGGACATCCCGCAACGCCCCTTCCACGGCCCCCGCCCGTTTCTGCCGTGCCCCCACCGCCCGGTAGAACGCGACCAGCTTGTCCTCTCCCCACCTCTCCGCGATCATGCGGCATGCCAGCCACCCCTCCTCATAGGCCCGCGCCAGCCGCCCCGGCTCCCCCGCGAAGCCGAAATCCGCGTCCTCGGGCAAGGAGCCCGGCGGGCGGCCCGCCGTGACCTCCGCCGCCAGTTCGGGCGCGGCCTGGCGGGCCGTGCGGCCGGTGTCCCGGTAGGCGGCCCAGTCCGCGAAGCCCTCCGAGAGCCAGAGCGGTGTGGCGGGCGTGGTGACGGCCCGCGTGGCGACATGAGCCGTCTCGTGGGTGAGGACGACGCGCCGCCCGAAGTCGCCGAGCCGCCCGTACGCCTCGGGGTTGACGATGACGCGGTCGGCGGGCGCCGTCCCGGCGCCACCCACCTCGCCGGTGGTCACGGCGGCGATGCCCCGGTAGTTGGAGGCGGGGGCGTCCAGGAGCGCGCCCATCCGGTCGAGCGAGGCCGGGATCTCGACCACGACCCGCCCGGCCCAGCGGTTGTCGCGCCAGGCCGCGTCCACGGCGGGCACGGCCCGGTCCGCGAGGTCGGCCAGGGCGGCGAGCCGCTCCCGGTCCTGGCCGACGCCGAGGACGAGGCTGTGCGCCCCCCGCACGGCCGTCACCGGGCCCTGGTCCCACAGCTGGCGCCCGCCCCGGGGCTGCTCGCCGGCCACGTACCACCGCTCCCCGCGCCGCACGACGGTCAGCCGCACGGCCGTGGTGACGGGCACGGTGTCGTAACCGGTGAGCCCGTAGCGGAGTTCGGCGTCGGCGGTGAAGCGCTGCCCGCCGCCGGGGGTGAGGCGGACCAGCCGGTACCGCCAGGAGGCGAGCGGCACGTCCGCGAGGTTCCCGAAGACCTGCCGGCGCTCGGCGAGATAGGCGTCGGCGGCCGGGTCGACGGCGGCCAGATAGGCGTTCTCGTCGCGGTCGCGAACGGCCGTCGACCACCGGTCGAGCAGCTGCCGCACGGCCGTCTCGCCGTCGTCCGTGCCCTCCGCGGAGCCGGGCGCGCAGCCGGTGAGGGCCTGGAGGGTGAGCAGCAGGGCGGCCAGGCCGTACCCCGCCCGCCGTCGTCCGCCGCCCGCCCGCCTGCCGCCCGTCACGCCCGCATCGTACGAGCCGGGCGGCCGGTCAGCGGGGAGCGGCCCTGCTCACGGCCGGGTGACGGAGGAAATCGGCATCATGTTGGCCGGGTCGTAGCGCACCCGGGCGCCCGGGTAGGGGGCGTGGACGACCTGGCCGTTGCCGACGTACATGCCGACGTGGCTGGCGTCGTCCCGGTAGATGATCAGGTCGCCGGGCCGGGCGTCGGCGAGACTCACATGCCGGCCGGCGTTGCGTTGCGCCTGCGAGGTGCGCGGCAGACCGACTCCGGCGCGGCCGTACGCCCACTGCATGAGCCCGGAGCAGTCGAAGGCGGAGGGTCCGCTGGCGCCCCAGGCGTAGGGCGAACCGACGGCCTGCCGGACGGCCGCCGCGGCGGCGGCCCCGCGCCCGGAGGCGGCGGGCAGGTCCAGCAGCCCCCGGAGCCCGCCGAGAGGACCGCCCGAGCGGCTGGAACGGGAGGCGCGGGCGTACGCCTCGCGGTCGGCCTCCGGCAGGGAGTTCAGCAGGTGCCGTGCGGCGCTGAGCTTGCCCTCCACCTCGGCCTTGTGCTGCTCGACGGCCTTCCGGCTCTCCTCCAGCTCGGCGAGGGTGCGGGCGGCCTCCGCGCGCTGCTGGCGCAGGGTGCGCAGGGCGGCCTGGAGGGTGCGGAGCTGTTCGGCCTGACGGCCGGTGACCCGGTCGAGCGTGGAGGCGCGTTCGAGGTACGCCTCGGGGTCGGAGGAGAGCAGCAGTTCGATGGCGGGGTCGACGGCGCCGTTGCGGTACTGGGCGGCGGCGATCGCGCCGAGGGCGGTGCGCATCCGGTTGACCTTCTCCTGGCCGCGGGCGACACGGTCGGCGGCCTGCTCGACCCGCCGGCGGAGGGCGTCGGCGCGCTCGCCGGCCGCGTTGAACCTCTCGGTGGCCCGCTCGGCCTCCTCGTAGAGCCGGTCGATGTGGGCCTTCACCGCCCCGGGCGCCCGGGTCTGGTCGGTGCCGCCGGGGCGGGCGCTCGCCGGGACCGCCGAGAGGGCGGCCGCCGCGGTGGCCACGGCGGCGGAGAGCACGGTGACCCGGACGGAGGTGGTGAGGCCTGACGGCGAGGGACGGCGATGGGACGCCACGGGCTGCCGTGCTCCCTTCCTCTCGGTGCGGCCCCGCGCCGCCCGGGCGGGCGGCCGACGGCCGGGGCGCCGCGGAGGCAGAGAGTAGCGGCGCGATCACCCCCTGTTCAAAGACCATTGGGCGCGGCAAAACCGACGCCCCGCCGGAGACGCAGGTCACCGGCGGGGCGGGAAGTCAGCGCGACGCCACGAAGATTCGCCCGAACGGGCGGTGTGGGGTGTCGGCGTGTTTGAGTGCGAAAGGGTCAGCCGACGCGTACGCCGAACTGGAAGGGCATGTCGCTGATGGGCTCGGAGTGCACCTGGCGGCCCGTCCGGGGTGCGTGGAAGACCATGCCGTTGCCCGCGTACAGGCCGACGTGGTGCTGGTCGCCGTAGAAGATCAGCAGGTCGCCGGGCTGGAGCTGGCTCTGGTCGTAGATCCGGGTGCCGGCGTTGGCCTGTTCCTGGGAGGTACGGGGCAGGGAGACGCCCGCCTGACCGTAGGCCCACTGCGTGAGGCCGGAGCAGTCCCAGTTGGTCATTCCGGTCGCGCCGTACTTGTACCAGTCGCCTTCCTGGGTCTTGGCGTACGCGAGTGCGGCGGCGCCCCGGCCCGAGCCGGCAGGGATGTTCGGGCGGCTCTCCGAGCGGCTGGCGCGGCCGTTGTCACCGCTACCGCCACCGTCCTTGTCCGCGCCGGTGATCTCGGCGCGCTCCTTCTCGGTGAAGTTGTTGAGGACCTTCTGCGCGTCCGCCAGCTTGCCCTTGACCTCGTCCTGGTGGTCCTTCAGCGCCTTGCGCGTCGACTCCAGGTCGGCGAGCTTGCTCGCCGCCTCCTCGCGCTGCTGCTTGAGCGTGCGCTGCTTCGCGGATATCAGCCGCAGCGTGTCGGCCTGCTTGGCGCTCAGCTGGTTGAGGGTGGACGCCTTCTCCAGGTAGGTGTCGGGGTCCGAGGTCAGCAGCAGCTGGAGCGTCGGGTCGATGGAGCCCGTGCGGTACTGCGAAGCGGCCATCAGGCCCAGGCTGTCGCGGAGCTTGTTGAGCTCCTCCTGGCCCCGCGCGACCTTGTCCTGGAGGTCGCTGACCTGCTTCTCCAGCTTCTCGTGCTGCTCCTTGGCCCCGTTGTACTTCTCGGTGGCCTGCTCCGCCTCTTCGTAGAGCTTGTCGACCTCGGCCTTGGCCTCCGTCTTCGACGGCTTGGGGTCGGCGTGCGCGGCCTGCGAGGTGAGGGCGACGGCCGCGGCGGCGGTCGCGGTCAGCACGGTGACCCGAGTGCGGCTCGGCTGCTTGGGACGACGGTGGGACGCCACGGAGACGAGCTCCTTCTTTTCTGGGCCGCCCGCCGTACGGAGTTCTCGGGCACGGCGGGACCTTCACCGCACACCCGCAAGGGTGTTCAGGCGACTGAAGGTTCGAAGCCAGACCCTAGTGACCCCTGTTGCTCGCATACAAATTCTCTTGCGAAAAATCTTGCTCGCCAGTACATCCTTTACCAATCTGACACGGTCGGTAAGGGACATTTGACGATCAGGTACGCGCAAGCCGCTTCAGCAGCAGCGCCGATGCGACCGGTCGCGCCCCCGCCTTGGCCACGCCGTCCGCCACCTCGCGGTCGGTGGAGACCACCACGACCGGGCGGCCCGGCGGCTCGGCCCGCACGAGCTGGCGAATGAGCTCGTCCGCCGTCACGCCCGGCTTGCTGAACAGCACCCGCACCCCGCGCGGCGGCGCCAGCAGCACCGGCGCGGCCAGTTCCGCGCCGTCGAAGACACAGGTCACCTCGGCGCCGGTCTGGGCCGCCAGCATGGCCAGGCCGCCCAGCAGCCGCAGCCGCTGCTTGTCCAGCGGCATCGTCGGATAGCCGGTCTTCGTGACGTTGTAGCCGTCGACGAGCAGATGCACCTGAGGGAGCGCCAGCAGCTGGTCCAGCAGCGCCGGATCGGTCTCCGACAGGGCGCGCGTCGCGATGTCCTTCGGTGTCATCGTGCCCGGGCGCGCGGCGTCCACCGTGTCCGCCGGGTGCACGGACGCGGGGGGCAGCGCCAGCTCGCGGCGCAGACCCTGGGCCGCGTCCAGCACCGTGTCCAGCAGCAGCCGCAGCCGCATGTCCTCCACGCTGCGGCCCTCGCGCGCCGCCCGCCGGCTGGCCTCCAGCGCCGCCTCGGCCTCCGCGAGCCGGGCCTTCATCCGCCGCGTCTCGCCCTGCACCGCCGCCTTGTCGGCCGCCGCCTCCGCCCGTACGGACTCCAGCTCGGCCTGGACCTTGCGCAGGGCCGCCTCGCCGCGCCGCACGTCGCTGACCGCGCTGCGCAGCTTCCGCTGGAGCGACTCGGCCTCCTTGCGGGCGGCCTCCAGCTCGGCCCGGGCCCGCTCGGTCTCACCGCGCGCCTCGGAGCGGACGGCGGCCAGTTCCTCGCGCAGCCGCCGCAGCTCGCGCTGCGCCTCCTCGCCGGCACGCTCGGCGTGGGCGCGCTGCGCCTCCTCGCCGGCCGCCGTGACCAGCTTGACCCAGCCGGGCGGGCGCAGCACGAAGGCCATGGCCGCCACGTCCTCGGGATCCGCGGCCGCCGGCGGGGAGCCCGCGTCCAGCGCCTCGGCCAGCTCCGAGCCGCTCTCGCGCAGCCGGGCGCAGATCCGCTGCCGGAAGGCGGTGTCGTTCTCCACGGCGGTGGCCATCGCGTTGCCCGCGAACTTCACCCGACGACTGGGGGTGAAACGGGCATACTGCCGCAGCTGCGCGGGCAGTTCGGCGACCGTCAGCCCACCGAACGCCTCCGCGACGAGCGTGACGACCCGGCGCCTGATCCCCTCGGGCAACGGCCTGTCGAGCACCTCGGGGACGCCGTCGTCGGCCCTGCCGGCGTCACCGGCCGCCTCCGCGCCGCCCGTGTGCTCCACCACTGTCACCGCTCCCGTTCCTCAGGCCGGCGTGCCCGGCCGTTCCTCCGTCGCTGCGATCGTCCCACCGAGCACTTCGCGCTCCTCGTCCTCGTCCGGGCTCCTCGTCGCTCCTCGCCGGGGGAGTGCTCTCCGTAACCCTACGGCCTGGTGGTCACCCAGCGCGGTGGCACGGGCCCGAGCCCGGTGCTCCGGCGAGGCACTCTGTGCCGGTTGCACCCGGTACGCCATGATCTCGCCATGATCGTAAAGGCAGCACGGCCGGCCCGGGACGACGCCCCCGTGGTCACCTACGCCCTCCTCGCCCTGTGCTGTGCGGTCTTCCTCCTCGGTCCGGCCTCCGGGCTGAACGGCTCCTACGGCACCGGACCGGATCTGCCCGCCGCACAGACCGCCTACTTCGCGCACTGGGGCGTGGTCCCGCGGGAGCTGTGGCACGCTTCGCCGGCAGCGCTGTGCACCCCGCTGACGGCCTTGTTCGTGCACGGCAACTGGCTGCACCTGCTGGGGAACATACTCTTCCTCCACGTCTTCGGCGCCATGACGGAGCAGCGCCTGGGGCACCTGCCCTTCGCCCTCTTCTACCTGCTCACCGGCTATCTGGCGCTGCTCGGCTACGCCGCCGTGCACGCCGGCTCGGGGACCAGTCTCGTCGGGGCGTCCGGCGCCATCTCCGGGGTGCTCGGCGCGTTCCTGTGTCTCTTCCCCCGGGCGCGGGTGACCAGCCTCTTCCCCTTCCTCTTCTTCCTGCCGCTGCGGCTGCCCGCCTGGCTGGTGCTGCTGTTCTGGTTCGCGCTCCAGTGGCAGGCGGCGGGCAGCACGGACGACCGGCCGGGCGTCGCCTATCTGGCCCACGTCATGGGCTTCGCGCTCGGCTTCGGCTGCGCCTGGGTCGCCCGGGGGCGGCGGGTTAGAGTGAACAGCGCAGCCGGGTCCACCGAAGGAGAAGCCGAACCGTGATCACCTCGATCGTGCTCATCAAGACCGACGTGGACCGGATCCCCGAGATCGCCGAGACGATCGCCGCCCTCGACGGCGTGAGCGAGGTCTACTCGGTCACGGGCGCGTACGACCTGATCGCCCTCGTGCGGGTGGCCCGGCACGACGACCTCGCGGACGTCATCCCGGGCCGGATCAGCAAGGTGCCGGGCGTCGCCTCCACGGAGACGCACATCGCCTTCCGCACGTACTCCCAGCACGACCTCGAAGCGGCCTTCGCCATCGGCCTGGACAACTAGCGGGCTCGGCAACTAGCGCGACCGGGCGGAGTCCGGGACGCACCGGCCGTTCTCCGTCCGGTAGGTCCAGCGGGCGCCCTCGGTCAGCAGCTCGTGCACGGCCCGGACGAAACGCTCGATGTGCTCCTCCGGCGTCCCGGCGCCGAAGCTGACCCGGATCGCGTTGACCGAGCGCTCCCCGTCCGGCGCCCCGCACTCCCCCGGCGCCCCGGCCGCCGCGCCCAGCAGGGTGCGCACCAGTGGGTGGGCGCAGAACAGCCCGTCGCGGACCCCGATGCCGTACTCGG